>JAKARN010000197.1 GCA_021828425.1 Pseudomonadota bacterium
TCTTCCGGACCACGGATGGTGGTCGTCACTGGACACGGGTGCTTTACCACAATGACCTAACCGGAGCGATCCAGCTGATCGCGAACCCCCGTGATCCCCGCGATGAACTCTACGCCGTGCTCTGGAACGCGGTCCGCCCCCCCTGGAGCCAGTACCCGCCCCTGCAGGGTGCGGGCAGCGGGATCTGGCGTTCCATGGACGGTGGACAGCATTGGCAACCGCTCCGGACGGTTGGCCTGCCCCACCATCCCGGCCGGATCGGGCTCGCCATCGCCGGCAACGGGCGACTGTTTTATGCCATCGTCAGTGCCCGTCAGGGTGGCGGACTGTATCGTTCAACCGACGGAGGCCATCACTGGACCCTCATCAACCACACCCATCGGCTGTGGGGACGGGGCTGGTATTTTGGCGGAGTTTACGTGAATCCACGCAATGCGCGGGTGGTCTACGTCCTCAATACCGCGATGTACGAATCCACCGATGGCGGTCTGCATTTCACCTGCATCAAAGGCTCCCCCAGCGGTGACGATTTCCACTCCCTCTGGATGGATCCCGAAAATCCCGATCGCATGATCATCGGTGTCGACCAAGGGGCTTCCATTTCGATGGATGGCGGAAAAACGTGGACACCCTGGTTCAACGAGCCCACGGCCCAGATCTACCGGCTCACGACCGACAACCGCTTCCGCTACCACATCTATGCAACCCAGCAGGATTCGGGGAGCCTGGATATCCCAAGCCGCAGCCGTCGGGGGATCCTGAGCAACCACTCCTGGAACCCTACGGCTGGCGGGGAAGCCGGATACGCCCTCCCCGATCCTGTGGATCCCCACATTGTCTTCGGGACCGACATCGGAGGCAGCGTGTCCCGCTATGACAGTCTCACCGGGGACTCCCAGAATATCTCCCCCTGGATCTACAGCACCTTCGGAACTCCACTGCCGCTCGTCCGGTACCGGTATCCCTGGGTTGTCCCCCTGGCCTTCTCGCCGGAGAATCCACACATCCTGTATCTGGGCGCCCAGATCGTCTGGCAGTCGGATAACGACGGTCAGAGCTGGAAAATCATCAGTCCCGACCTGACCGGTGCCCGTCCGTCCAAACCCGGAAAGCACCCCCTTCCGAAGCCCACGCTCCAAAATGCCACGGCACTCGGCTACGGCACTGTTTATAGTCTCGCCCCCTCGCCCCGCCGGTTCGGTGAGATCTGGGCTGGCACGACGAACGGCCGGGTATGGCTCACCCGGAATGGCGACTACTGGCAACAGGTCACGCCGGCCGGGCTGGACCCCTGGAGCCGGATCGACCGGATCCAGGCCTCGCCTTTCTCTGCGGCCACCGCTTATCTGGCAGTCGACCGACATCGGGTCAATGATGACCACCCCTACATTTACCGGACAACGGATTTCGGTCGACGCTGGTCACTTTTGGTCAAAGGCCTGCCTTCTGACGATTACGTCCACGTGGTCCGGGCGGATCCCAAGCGCCGGGGCCTCCTCTTCGCCGGAACGGAGTTCGGCCTCTACGTGTCCTTCAACCAGGGTCGGCTCTGGCAACCATTCAACCTCAACCTGCCCACCACGGCCATCCATGACATCGCCGTTCATGGCAACGACCTCATCGTGGGAACCCATGGACGGGGCATCTGGGTCCTGGATGACATCACCTCCCTTTTCCAGGACAAGTCCGGGATTGCCCGGAAAACGGCTTTCCTCTACCAGCCGGAGACGGCCTACCGCATCCCGCGCATCCGTTTTCGCGCCGAGCCCTTTCCACCGGAGGTGCCGCACGCCAAAAACCCGCCTGCCGGAGCGATTGTCGATTACTACCTGAAGTCGCGAGTCGAAACGCCCATCACACTCACCATCGAAACCAGATCCGGGACGGTGCTCCGGGTTTTTTCAAGCGCTACAGACAGCGATCCCCAACCCCTGGGCCGCGCGCCCTTTCCCCGGTTTTGGAAGGCACCCATCAACCGCCTGCCAAACCACCCGGGGCTTAACCGCTTCGTCTGGCACCTGAGGACCCGCCGACCATGGGCCCTGCACTACGGATGGGGTGGCCCCGGATTGCTGCACAATACACCCGTGAGCCCTGAGGGCCCCCTGGTTCCCCCGGGCCGTTACCGCCTGATCCTCCAGGTCGACGGCCACCGGTATGAACGGCCGCTGGTCGTGAGGCTCGATCCGAACAGCCACCTCAGTGTCCAGGAGGCGTGGGTGCAATACCGCCTGGCCGCCCAGACCGCCAATGCCATAACGGCAATCACCGCGCGGAGTCACGCCCTCGGGAGACTGGTTGCCGAAGTTCGCGGGCGGATCCATCACAGCCACGGAAATCCCCGCCAACAGCTGACTCGCTTCAGCCGGCACCTGAACCAGGCCATCCAGGCAGCCCGGGCAGAAGTCCTCGCGGGTCACTTTGGCGTTCTCCTGGGCATGATCGATGGAGCCCAGCGCGCACCGACCCAAAGCCAGTTGCAAGCCTTCCATCAGGCCGAGATCCGCCTGCAGGCATTCCGGTCGGCATTTCGCCGGATCCGGACCGAACTGGCGAAGCTCAACCAGGGGTTCGGCCGGGGAGAAAAACCCCTGAAACTGGTCCTGCAAGAACCCGCGCCGCTGCCGGTGCCCCGGGAATCTGATGTGGAACTGTTCTAAAGGGAAACGAAACCGGCGGGCGGGATGGATCCCCTCCGCCGGTCTCCTGCCGCTCTGTGCCTTGCTGGCCTCATGCCATGCCCATCCGGCCGGCATGAAAGCACTGGCCTTCCCGCGTGGGGAGACGTGGCTGAACGTGACCCGCCCCCTCGACCGCAGAATGCTCAGGGGACGGGCGGTCCTTCTCGACTTTTTCACGCCCGGCTGCATCAACTGCATCCAGATGATCCCGGTGCTGCAACGGCTGGAGCAACATTTCCGCTCCGGCTTTATCGTGGTCAGCATCGACTCGCCGAAGTTCACGGCTTCCGCGAGCCTCGCGGACCTGAGAACGTTCCTCGTCGACTTCCATGTTCACGAACCCGTCCTCGACGATACCGGACTCTCTCTCTGGAACCGCTATGGCGTCGAGGCCTGGCCGACTTTCATCCTGATCAATCCACAGGGTCGACTGGTCAATGCCTTCGTCGGTGAGACCTCCTATGACCACCTGGCCGCGGCCATCCGGACCGTCATTCGGAAGGCCAGACGGGCAGGAACGCTCCACCCAGGCCCTCTCCCGCTCAAACCGCTCAAGCGGCCGGCGGGCCTTCTTTTCGCCCCGGACAAGCTGGCCGTCAGGGGAAAGTGGATCGCCATCGCCGACAGCGGCGACCATCGGGTGCTTCTGGCCAACCGGAGGGGTCAGATCACCCAAGTCATTGGATCAGGGAAGCCCGGCTGGAAGAATGGCGCGGCACATGACGCCCGGTTTGATGACCCGGAGGGATTGGCGTTTGGTCGCCATTTCTTATATGTGGCCGATGCCGGCAACAACACACTACGCCGGGTCAGTCTCAGCACCTTCGAGGTCACGACCCTTGCCGGCACGGGGCATCGTGCCTACGATGTCACAGGACAGGGTCCGGGCCGGGCCGTACCGCTCAACTCCCCCTGGGCACTCGACAAACAGGGCCGGATCCTGTGGATCGCCATGTCCGGAGAACACCAGATCTGGCGTCTCAACCTGGCCACGGGAGAGATCGAGGCCTGGGCCGGGACGGGTTCGGAAGGCATGGCGGATGGCCCCCGGCGGGAGGCGACCTTTGCTCAACCGAGTGGCTTGGCCTCAACCCCGGGCATCCTCTACGACGCCGATCCGGAGAGTTCTTCCATCCGGATGATTTCGATCAGCAGCGGTCATGTGGGCACCCTGGTGGGTCAGGGTCTCTTCCATTGGGGATTCCGCAATGGGCGTGTGTCCCGGGCCGAACTCCAACACGCCCAGGGCCTTGCTTTGGAAGGACGGATGCTTTATGTGGCCGATACCTTCAACAACGCCATCCGTGCCATCAATCTCGCCGATGATCAGGTCTCGACCTTGGCGCGGGGAGGCCCAAGA
>JAKARN010000198.1 GCA_021828425.1 Pseudomonadota bacterium
TCATGACCGAGGCGGCGATTCGCTTCGTGGGTCCTTTGAGCTTCCAGGCCGTTTCCGGCCGGCCGGTGCGGACCGATCTCTGGGATCCCGGAGCGGAAGCGGGAATGGGACATATCGAGCTCGCCCGCTGGGCCGATCTCATCCTTGTGGCACCCGCCACGGCCCACAGCCTGGCCCGCCTGGCCCATGGGCTCGCGGAGGATCTTCTGGGGACCCTCTGTCTTGCTTCGCAGGCACCCCTGGCAGTGGCGCCCGCGATGAACCGGGTCATGTGGGATCATCCCGCAACCCGGTCGAACGTGGCCCTGCTCCTCTCCCGCGGGGTCCGGATCTGGGGTCCGGGGGAGGGTCTTCAGGCCTGCGGCGAGGAAGGAGAGGGACGGCTGCTCGAACCCGAAGATCTCTTGGCCCGGATCGAGTCGATGCGCATCGGCCGTGGGCGGTTTCCGGCAGATGTGCGCGTGCTCCTCACGGCGGGGCCGACACGCGAGCCGATCGATCCTGTCCGCTATCTCACGAACCGCAGTTCGGGCCGGATGGGCTATGCCCTGGCCACGGCCTTCCAGGAGGCCGGAGCCGCGGTCACGCTCGTGAGCGGACCCACCGCCCTTCCCGATCCCTGGGGGGTCCGCGTGCGGCGGGTCGAGACCAGCCGGGAGATGCTGGATGAGGTGATGGCCGGGCTCGCCGGCTGTTCCATCTTCTGCGCGGTGGCGGCTGTTGCCGACTTCCGGCCGGTCGAGGTCTCGGCCCGCAAGCGTTCCAAGGAGGCGACACCCCAACCGCTGCCGCTTGCCCTCACCGATGACATTCTCCTCGCGGTTGCACAGCTTCGTCCTCGCCCCTTCCTGGTCGGCTTTGCCGCGGAAACCCATGATCTCGAGGCCCATGCCCGGACCAAGCTTGAACGAAAGGAGCTCGATGTCATCGTGGCCAATCCGGTGGGTCCCGGTCTCGGCTTCGAATCCGAGGAGAACGAGGCCCTGGTGCTCTGGCCGGGAGGCCAGGCCGCAGTCGGGAGAATGCCGAAATCGCTTCTTGCCCCGCGCTTGGTTGATCTCATTCACGAACGTTTCACCGCCCGTGCGGAGGAGCGGAGGTGAAGCGCCTTGCTCTGCGCATCCTGGATCCCCGGATCGGCAGCCAGTGGCCGCTCCCGGCCTATGCAACGGAGGGGTCCGCGGGACTCGACCTGCGGGCCGTCCTGGACCGGCCGCTCGCGCTCGACGCCGGCCAGGCGGAGCTCGTTCCGACCGGACTTGCCATTCACATCAAAGATCCCGCCTGGGCGGGTCTTATCCTGCCCCGCTCGGGCCGGGGCCACCGGGATGGACTGGTCCTCGGCAACCTGGTCGGACTCATCGACTCGGACTACCAGGGCGAACTCAAGGTCTCGGCCTGGAACCGGAGCACGACCCGGCTCCTCATCGATCCCGGGGAACGGATTGCCCAGCTGGTCTTGATTCCGGTGACCCGTGTCGCACTGGAGGTGGTTCCGGGTTTTGAGCAGAGCCGCCGCGGGGAGGGGGGGTTCGGGCATAGCGGAAGCTAGACCGGCGGGGATCCCTCCGGCCTCGTGCCGTAGCGGATCCGGTATCGTTCGAGGCTTTCGTAGGTCGTCTTCCAACGCGGTTCGTGGTTCAGGTATTCGATGAGGTCGCTGAAGGAGGCGATGGCATGGACTGCAAGTCCCCACCGGATCCCGGCCTCGAGGAGGGCCGGGCGGGTGCCTTCGGTCCCTCGTTCCTCGCGGTCGAGTGCCACGATCACGCCGACGGGCCGGGCCGGGGTCGATTCGAGGAGGGTCATCGATTCGCCGATCGCGGTTCCCGCGGTGATGACGTCGTCGATGATCACGACCGGTCCCTTGAGCGGACCGCCCACGAGGCGGCCACCTTCCCCGTGGTCCTTGGCTTCCTTGCGGTTGAAGGCGTAGGCCACGGGTTCCTCCTGGAGTCGGGAGAGGGCGATCGATGTGGCCACAACGAGCGGAATCCCCTTGTAGGCGGGGCCGAACAACGTGGAGACGGGTAGTTTCGCCTCGATCAGGGTTTCCGCGTACAGGATCCCCAGTTCGGCGATTTCCCGGCCGCGGCGGATGCGGCCCAGGTCAAAAAAATAGGGGCTGACGCGTCCGCTTTTCAGGGTGAACTCACCGAAGGACAGGGCTCCGGCAGCGAGTGCCAGATCGAAAAATCGTCGGGAACGCTCTTGCATCGGGATCCCGGAAATCCGGTTTCCGGCCATCCTATCCAACTTCCGGGCTTTTGGGTAGAGGCTTGGCGGAAGGGAGGCAGGCCGCTAGACTGCCTGCATGCGAATTGTGACCCTCAACGTCAACGGGCTTCGGGCGGCTGCACGCAAGGGACTCTTTGACTGGTTGCCCGGCTCGGGGGCGGACATCGTCTGCTTCCAGGAGACCCGGACCCAGGCCCACCAGCGTGACCCCAGCCTCTGGGAACGGTCCGGCTATACCGCATTTTTTGCCGATGCGATCCGGCCGGGCTATGCCGGGACCGCGATCCTTGCTTGCCGCGAGCCGGACCAGATCGAGACGGGTTTCGGGAATCCGGAGTTTGACGGCGAGGGCCGGCTCGTGGGCGCCCGCTGGGGGACACTCTGGGTATTCAGCCTGTATGTCCCCTCGGGATCGCAGGGTCCCGAGCGCCAGGCCTCCAAGGACCGTTTCCTCGCGGTCTTTCCGAAAGTGCTCGAACGCATGGCCGGGCGGGGAAAAACAATCGTGGCTGGCGACTTCAATATCGCCCACCGGGCGCTCGCCCTCAAGTACCTACACGCCAACTAGAAGCTCTCCGGCTGTCTGCCGCACGAGCGCGCCTGGATGGATCGGCTCTTTGATCCCTCGAGTGCGTTCTCGGATGCCTTCCGGCAGGTCGATCCCCATCCAGACCGTTACACGTTCTGGTCCAACCGGGGACGGGCCTACGAGAAGGACGTGGGCTGGCGCATCGACTACGAGGTCATCACGCGGGATCTCGCCTCTTCCGTCCGTTCAGCCAGGATTCTCCGCCCATTGCGTTTCTCCGACCATGCGCCTCTCGTCATCGACTATGACGGGCTGGAGTTTTCGTGACGGGATCGGCCCCACCGCGCAGACGCTTCGACTGGCGCTCGCTCTGGACCCGCCGGATGCTGGTCGCCTTGCTCATGGGTTTCTCCTCCGGTCTGCCGCTCCTCCTCACGAGCACATTGCTCCAGGCCTGGCTCACCCGGGAAGGCATCAACCTCGGTGTGATCGGTCTTTTCTCCCTGGTGGGCCTGCCCTACACGCTCGAGTTCGTCTGGGCGCCTTTTTTTGACCGTTTCCAGCCGCGGATTCTCGGCCGCCGACGCGGCTGGCTGCTCATCACCCAGCTCGCGCTCACTTTCTCGATTGCCGCCATGGCCCTCCTCGATCCCCATCGGGACCTTCTGGCCGTGGCCTGTCTCTGTCTCTTGATCGCCTTCTGTTCCGCCTCGCAGGATACGGTGATCAACGCGTACCGCCGGGAATCCCTGACGGACGACGAGCAGGGCTTCGGGGCCTCTCTCTACGTGAATGGCTACCGGATCGCCATGCTGGTGGTTTCCGGAGGGGGGCTCGTCCTCGTCCATTTCATCGGCTTCCGCCTGGTCTACCTCGTCATGGCAGGCCTCATGTCGGTCGGAGTCTTCACGACGGCCATTGCCCGCGAACCGGCCCTCATCGCGCCGCTGCCCCGCGGGTTGCGCCAGAGTGTCATCGAACCCCTCGTGTCCTATTTCAAGCGACCGGATGCAGTCTGGGTGCTCGTCTTCTTCCTCTTGTACAAGGTGGGGGATCTCATCGCCTCGAACATGACGATTCCCTTCTATCTCAAGATGGGTTATTCCAATCTCACGATCGGCCTTGTCGTCAAGGCGTTCGGGTTCTGGGCGATTGTGGCGGGCGGGCTTCTGGGTGGAGCCCTCATGCTCCGGATTGGCACCTACCGCGCGCTCTTCTGGTTCGGGTTGCTCCAGGCGCTTGCCACCGCGAGTTTTGCCCTTCTCAC
>JAKARN010000199.1 GCA_021828425.1 Pseudomonadota bacterium
TTCCGATCTTCGGACACCGGGCAACTCCTCGCAGTGAATCCTGGGGGGGATTCTACCCAGCCGAGTCTAGCCACGGCAAAAGCTTCGCCCAATCGGTTTATGCTAGGACGGCCGACCGGAGATTCCACATGCCCAATGACCTCGCCCCCTCCGCAGACGAGATCGCCGTCCACTGGCGCGAAGAACCCCGGATCGATCCTCCTCCGGCCTTTGCGCCTGAGGCACAGGTCCGCGACCGAACGTTGCGCGACGAGATGGATCCCTCCCACGGACCGGAGGTGTTTCGGGCCTACGCCGACCTGCTCACCTGGGACCGGCCTTTTGAACGGGTACTGGACGCCACCCGACCGCCCTTCTACCGGTGGTTCACCGGGGGCCACCTCAACGCCTGTGTCAACGCCATCGACAGGCACCTGCCCGGTGCAGCCAACCGAATCGCCTACCATTTCGTGCCGGAGGACGAATCAGCACCGGTCGAGCACATCACCTATGGCGAGTTGTCCCGTCGCGTCAACCGCCTGGCCCACCTCCTCCGGGACCGCTTCGCCCTCGCGGCAGGCGATCGGGTCACCCTTTATCTTCCCATGGTCCCCGAACTGCCGGTAGCCATGCTTGCCTGTGCCCGGCTCGGAGTCATCCACTCCGTCGTCTTCAGTGGTTTTTCCGGCAAGGCCGCAGGCGACCGGATCGTGGACTCGAACAGTCGTCTGCTGATCACCATGGACGGCTACTCGCGGGGTGGTCAATGGGTCGATCTCAAGGCCAAAGCTGACCAGGCCGTCGCGGAAAGTCATGCCCAGAACCATCACCTGGAAGGTCTCCTCGTCTTTGAACGAACCCCTTGCCACTACCGCAGTGAAAGCCCGATCCGCACACCGGGTGAGTTTGTCCTTACTTCCCTGCTTGAGCAGTCGTCCGGAGATTCCTGCACACCGGTTTCGCGAGAATCCAATGAGGGACTGTTTATCATGTACTCGAGCGGCACGACGGGGCGCCCCAAGGGTTGTTTTCACGGAACGGGCGGGTACCTCAGCTGGGTCGCCGCCACGACGCGTTACGTTCTGGATCTTAATCCGCGAGACGTTTACTGGTGCATGGCCGACATCGGCTGGATCACCGGCCACTCCTATATCGTCTATGGCCCACTCATGCTCGGGGCAACCTCCGTCCTCTACGAGGGTCTTCCCCACTGGCCGGACGCTGCACGACCCTGGAGAATCTCGGAACGGCTTGGGGTCACGATACTGCATACCTCGCCCACCGCGATTCGAGCCCTGCGCCGGCTGGATCCGGATCTGCCGCAGCGCTACGCCACATCCTTCCGACTCCTCTGCACCGTGGGCGAACCCATCGAACCGGAAACTTGGCATTGGTATCACGAAACCGTCGGTCACCGTCGGGCTGTGGTCGTCGATACCTACTGGCAGACCGAGACAGGCGGTCACTTGCTCGCGACCCTGCCCGGTGTCGATGCCATGAAACCCGGGAGCGCCGGCCCCCCGGTGCCGGGAATCGCCGCCTCGATCTATGATGAGACCGGCCGAAAGCTCCCCCCGGGTTCAGGCCGAGCTGGCCTTTTGGGCATCGAGCATCCCTGGCCTGGTCTCATGCTCGGGATCTGGAATGATCCCGACCGTTTCCGCAAGACCTATTTTGATCCGCTCCGGAAGGGAACGGAAGCTGATCGCTGGATCTATTGCACGCATGATGCTGCCACCTGGAGCGCAGATGGGTATTTTCGGATTCTTGGACGCACCGACGACGTCATCAACGTGGCGGGACACCGGCTGGGCAGCAAGGAGATGGAGTCAGCAGCGCTCAGCGTGACGGGAGTGGCCGAGGCGGCGGTCGTCCCTTACCCCGACCCCGTGAAAGGCGCGGTCCCCCTGCTTTTCATTTCCGCACAAAAAAGCTGCAAAAACGCCCGTGACCTGGTTCCCGCCGTTACGCGGGCCGTGATCGAAGCCATCGGCCCGATCGCTCGTCCGCACGCCGTGATCCTCGTGACCGACCTGCCCAAAACCCGATCCGGAAAAATCATGCGTCGGATCCTCCGGGCGGTCGCCCGGGGAGAGGATGCTGGGGACGTCACCACGCTGGCCAACCCCGAATCCGTGGACCCAGTCCGGCAAGCCATCGGAGAAAGTCTCGCGACCAACCCAACCGTTGGAGAGAGATCCTAGTCAGGCCCGCCTCGCGCCTTCATTCCTGCCCGACCTTAACGCACCCTAGGGATTGTAGATCCCGATCCGGGCTTCAACGTAGCGGCGGCAAGCCACGACCTCCCGTTCAGGCGACCGGTGCACAAAACCCCTACATCCCAGAGATTTGATCGGCGGCCGACATCTCCGGCGCAACAACCATGACTGGTGGGGTCGTGACCACCAGCGGGTGGAATCTAGCGACGGGGGGGAGGCTGGGGGGGCGCAGCCGGCGGCAAGGGTGCCGGGGCAGGGGCAGGCCGGGGAAAGAAGGGCGGCCTTGTTCCGATGACGGGCGGCGTGTTCGTCCCGGGGCAGGTGATTTCATAGCCACAGATACCGAACCCGGCACTCGGTGGGGACAAGTCCGGGGCGGGCTCAGGGGATTGGGCGACAGGAGGCGGCCCAAGCCCCACTGGGTAAAATCCCAAGGGCGGGTAGAATGCACCCCGTTGTCCGGCGTAGCCCGAAGGGGCAACTTCCGCGCGTCCATTTCCGGGATAAGGTGACTGGGGGACGGTTGGGGAGGACCCAGCCTCCTGCTGTTCAAGCATTCGCAAACCTTGTTCCATGGAACGGGCAGCACGCAGACTGGAACGGTAGTCGCGACGCGCCTTGCGTGCTGAAACGGGAACCAGTTCAAGGGTCTTCTGCCTGAGGTGGGTCACCCCGGGCTGGTTGCGGGAAGGTGGAGTTCCCGAAAAATGGGCCACCCCGTGGGGACCCGTCCACTCGTAGATTCTCACCGGAACTGCCTGCCTGGACTCGGCCCTCAGGGGGCCGGTCCAGAAACCGGCCAGTATCGCCAGCACAAGCACCGCCCACCGGCTGGTCTGCCGAAACCCGGCACTGCGGGCAGGGATCCCATTCATGATCCGGATTCTACGCCTCCCCACGAAAACCGCCTATCCCCGCTGTTTTGCGGTCCCCGTCTTGATGGCAGGCGGAATGCGGGCGCCCTGGGCGAGGTGGCGATGCAGGATCGCCACTCGTTCAACCTGTCCCTTTGCGGCGTAGCGCTCGTAGAATCCGTCTGTCCGGAAATCCGGCACCAGGTTGCGCCATGGCGACAGACGCACCTCCCACCGTTCGATCCGGCCCTCCTCCGGGTCCCGATCGCTTTCGGCCAGATCGGCTGCCACCCGGATCAGTGCCTTGAGGGTCACAGGACGGGTCACCATGTACCGGCTGTTGCTGCCCCAGGCCGTACCAAAGACTTTCTGTGCGGCCTTGAAAAAATCGCGGATCACCCGGTAGTCGCGTTCCGCCTCGCGGGCCGTGGCACCCCCCTTCTCGATGGCCGGCCAGCGGGCACGGACCCAACGATGCAGTTCATTGAACAGTTCTGCCTGGAGAATCCATTTCTCCTGCTGGCTACGCCCCCCCAACCGGTTGATGCGATAGCGGAGCGGGCTGTCCGTTGCGCTGTAGAGAGCATCGACGATGCGGGCGGCAAACTTCCGGTCCGGTTCCGCCCACGACACTTTTTCATACAGGTCAATGAGATGGCTCTTGTTGATCCGGGTCGGCGTGGAGTTGATGATGACGAACATCTCGGTTGCAAAATCTTCGCTGTGCCCATCGAACAGGATGCAGGGGATGTGGAGTGAGGCTGCCTCCTCTGGTTTTTTTTTGAGGTAGAAGTGCAATGCCGCCAGTCGATGCTGGCCATCGATGATCAGGAACCGGTCGCGGGGCTCACTCAAATTGCCGACATGGCGGACGCCTGACAGCGGAGTGAATTCCAGGGACTCTTTCGTGAAAAGCAGGATCGTACCGGGAATCGGCGGTTGGGAAATTGCGGTCTCGTAAAAATTCTGAAGGGCGCGC
>JAKARN010000200.1 GCA_021828425.1 Pseudomonadota bacterium
CCGATCTGCAGGCACAGCCCTTCTTCAAGGGAAGAGACAGCAAAACCCTCTACATCAGAGAGGGCACGAGCCACAGGCAGAAGACCATGCCCATATCCGTTTGCCTTGATGACGGCCCAGATACGGGACTGTGGAGCAAGATTCCGGACCACGCTCAGATTATGACGCAGGGCCTTGAAATCGATACGGGCACAGATCGGACGGCTCACGGAACCCCGTCTGCGAAAAACCGAAGACCGGGGGACTCACCCATACCGGGACTCGTCGGCCAGGTTTTCAAAACGGGTATACGGTGCGAGAAAAGCCATCCGAACTTCGCCGATCGGCCCGTTGCGGTGTTTGCCGATGATGACTTCCGCTATTCCCTGGTCCGTCGATTCCCGGTTGTACATTTCGTCCCTATAGATGAACGCGATGAGATCAGCATCCTGCTCGATGGTGCCGGAATCCCGCAGGTCCGACATCACGGGACGTTTGTTGGGGCGTTGTTCCAGATTACGGTTGAGCTGAGAAATGGCAATTACCGGAATGTTGAGTTCCCGCGCCAGCGCCTTGAGATCCCGGGAGATCTCTGAAATTTCCATCGTCCGGTTCTCGATGACCCGGGCCGTCCGCATGAGCTGGAGATAGTCCACGATGATGAGCCCCAGCCCCTGGCGCTGCTTGAGTCGTCTCGCCCGAGCGCGGATTTCCGTCGGCGTAAGGCCGGGCATGTCATCGATAAACAGGGGGGTTCCCGTCAAAAGCTGCACCGTCGCCGTAAGCCTCGGCCAATCGCTTTCCTCCAGCTTGCCCGTCCGCAGATGGGACTGGTCGACCCGACCCAGGGAGGAAAGAAAACGGAACACCAACTGTTCCGCAGACATTTCCATGCTGAAAATCGCGGTCGGAATCTGGTATTTGATGGCCGCATGTTCAGCAATATTCAGCGCAAAACTGGTTTTCCCGCTTGAAGGCCGCCCTGCCACCACGACGAGATCACCGTTCTGAAGGCCCGATGTCATGCGATCGAATTCGGAAAGACCGGTCGCGATTCCGGTAATGGTCTTTTTGGTATGGTAGAGCGTATCAATCCGGTCGATCGTTTGGTTGATTACCTGGGTCAGGTCGACGAAGCTGTCCCGTCCACGAAAGCGCTCATCAGACAAGCGAAAAATGCGCGATTCTGCATCATCCAAGACTTCCTCCAAGCTCCGCCCCTCCGGGCGCATGGCCTGCTCGGTAATTTCACTACCGGCACGGATCAGCTGCCGAAGCAGGGACTGTTCTCGGATGATGGTGGCATAGGCCAGCGTATTGGCAGCCGTCGGCGTATCGTGAAGCAGTTGAACCAGGTAGGCAGTCCCTCCTGCTTCCTCCAGATGGCCGGTTTGCGACAACTGGTCCGTTAAGGTCACGAGATCCACGGGTTTTCTGGCCTGGAAAAGCGCCAGCATCGAGTCAAACAGGGTCCGGTGGTCGTTCCGGTAGAAATCTTCAGAACGGACGATGTCCGAGACCTCTGGCCACATCGTGTTATCGAGGATCAGGCCCCCCAGAAACGCCTGTTCGGCCTCGTCCGAGTGCGGGGGTCCCTGGATCCGAAGCCCGGCAGAAGCAGGAGGCCGGTCGAATGTCATCGACGTCGGCTAAGGCTCGGATTCGACCCGGAGCGTGAGGGTTGCTTCCACATCAGTATGCAGGTGAATGGTCAACTGCTCATCCCCGAGTTCTCGAACCGGACCATTTGGCATCCGAACATGGCGGCGTTCCAGCTGAATCCCCAACACGGCCTGGATCTGCTCGACCACGTCCTGTGGCCCGATTGACCCGAAAAGCCGTCCTTCCGGTCCCGCCTTCGCCTGGATGACCAGAACTTGTCCATTCAGTTTTTCGTGACGCGCTTTCGCGTCTTCAAGCTGACGAGTGGCTTCAGCTTCCAGTTCAGCCCTTCGTTCTTCAATCTTACGGACGTTCGCGGGCGTCAGCGGTAGCGCTTTGCGTTGGGGAATCAGAAAATTCCGGGCATAACCGGGACGGACATTGACCTGTTCGCCAATGTCGCCCAGGTTCTCGACTTTTTCAAGCAATACGATCTGCATGGTATCTTCCTCAAAATCTAAAACACAGACAATTGATCCCTGATCACCCGGACCTGAACACCCGATTCAAGCGACCGCGCTCGGGAGACGGCGGGGGAAAAAATTATCAAAGAAACCGACGAGCATCAGCACAACCCAGAGGTTTTCGCCCAATAGGGCGAGTATGGAAACCGGAGGACCCAGAACCGAACCAAAAAAACTTGAAACCAGGAGCACGTAGACCAAAAGCCGTCCCCAAGCCAGTCTTGGATACAACTTCACCCAGCGCTGCAAGACCGCGAGACCCTGATAAATGAACATGACCGCAAGCACAAACGAGAAATTGTCGAACAGATCAGATCGGGCCACTGCCGCCACGATCACGACCAGGGCAAAGAGAAACGAGGCTGCATATCCACAGCGAAAGCTTCGGAACTCATCACCAAACCGGCCGGGCTGCTCAAGACGCATCTGCAGCCAGCGGGCAGCCAGCAGTAACAAGGAAATAACCAATACAAAAACAGCAGCAAAACTTCCGATCAACCAGGGCGCATGGGCCGCCATCATACGACCCAGGGCCAGATAAACCGGCTGGTGCGCAAAATAGTGGCCCATGGATTCTTGGAACCAGTGGGACCAGTACTGCTTGGGGTTCGGGACCAGTGCCCGAAATACAAGGACACCGGCCAGACCCAGCATCGACGCGATTTCAACCACCAAAGACAGGGAGCGGCCGGATCTGATGAGAGAAGCCAGCAAAACCAGCACTATCCAGAACCCGGTCAGTTCAATCAGGGAAAAGAGACCTGCGGTGGACAGGCCGGGTTTGGCCGTGGGGGCCGTGAGCTCGAGAGCGATCAGTCCGGTCAGAATCAGAATGGCATAAGCCATGACACGGCAACCGGCCCAAAACCCCTTCCGCAGGGTCACCAGGGCAAGCACCAGTCCCGCCAAAAGAGTAAAAACCGCCGAGAGAACAGCCAGATCCGCAAAAAGAGCGGCCGCAAAGTCGTGTTCCGAGATCCACTCGCTGAAGCGGTTCAGCATGACTGGGCCACGGGTCGAGAACAAAAGGTCACCCGGCCGCCGGAGGCGGGAATCCGCACACAGGAATGGTGTGGACGAAGGGTCAATGCCGGTCCGTGTAGGGCAGAAGTGCTAGATAACGGGCCCGTTTGACTGCGAGGGTCAACTGGCGCTGGAACTTGCTGGACGAACCCGTCAGTCGGCTCGGGATGATCTTTCCGGTTTCTGTCACGTAGTTTCGCAGCGCCTGAAGATCTTTGTAGTCGATTTCCGCGTGCTCCAGGGTGGGCCTGGAAAAACGTCTGCGACGGTAATACTGCGGCATGTTCTTTCTCCTCTAAAATTCAGTCGACGGACCCATTGGGGCTGGTCAGATCCGTGTCCGTTTCTCCATTCAGGTCCTCCTCTTCCCCTTCTGCCGGCAAACTCAGGTCCTCCTCTGCACTTTCAGGTTCCCCGGTTTCGGCATTCGGCTCATCCGCATTGGCAGCGGCCGTGCGTGCAAGCATTTCCTGTTCGAGCTGCTCGCGTTCACGGGCGTCTTTTTCCTCTCGATCTCTGAGCAACGCGGTGGGTTCGACCTGAGCGGCATCGCGTCGGACGATCAGGTGTCTCAAAACCACGTCGTTAAAGCGAAAAGCTTCCTGCAAAGCGGCCAACGTTGCGGCATCACACTCGATATTCATCAGCGCGTAATGCGCTTTGTGGAGCTTATGGATGGTATAAGCCAGTTGCCGGCGCCCCCAGTCTTCCGAGCGGTGAACCACCCCACTGCCGGATTCGACCAGCGTACGGTAGCGTTGCAACATGCCGGGGACTTGTTCACTCTGGTCGGGATGAACCAGGAACACCACTTCGTAATGACGCTTCAAGGCCACGACCTCCTTCCGGACGATGGCCCCATGAGGGGCAAGGAGTTAGGTTAATGTATCAGGCCCG
>JAKARN010000201.1 GCA_021828425.1 Pseudomonadota bacterium
GGGATGAGAAGGAAGTGATGATTCTCGAGATTGATACCGAGAGACGACGGATCTCGCTGGGCCTCAAACAGTGCACGCCGAACCCGTGGGAGGATTTTGCTCAGAACCACAAGAAGGGCGAGCGGATTCAGGGCAAAGTCAAATCCATCACCGACTTTGGTATTTTTGTCGGGCTGGAAGGGGGCATTGACGGCCTGGTTCATGTCTCGGACATCTCGTGGGATCTTCCCGGCGAGGAGGCCATTCGCAACTACAAGAAAGGTGACGAAGTGGAGACGGTTCTTTTGGCCATCGACGCAGAACGGGAACGGATCTCACTTGGAATCAAACAGCTGGCCCAGGATCCCTTTACCTCTTTCCTCTCGGCTCATCCCCGCGGAACCACCGTTCGGGGAACCGTCAAGGAAGTGGACGAAAAGGGAGCCCGGATCGAACTCGAGGATGGAATCGAGGGTTATCTGGCGGCTGCTGACCTCAATCGTGATCGGGTGAGCGATGCCCGTACCGTCTTGCATCCGGGAGAGGAAGTCGAGGCCCACGTCATGGGACAGGACCGAAAGTCCCGGGTTGTGTCGCTGTCTGTGCGGGCTCTCGAGCGCGAAGAGGAAGCGAAAGCGCTCGACAACTACAGCCGCCGTTCCACTGGGGCAATCCCCACGATCGGCGATCTCTTCAAGGAAAAAAATCCGGAATCGAATCCATAGCCGGAAGGGGTGGGCCATGAAAACAATGCATGGGTGTCAGCTGTCAGCGTAAGACGGGAGGGGTGCATTCGTGACGCGATCACAACTCATTGAATACATCAGCCAGCGCTACCGGCATTTGCCTCAACAGGACATTGAATTGGCCGTGAAAACCATCCTGGAACACCTGGGAACCGCATTGGCCCAGGGCCGCCGGATTGAAATCCGGGGATTCGGCAGTTTTTCACTTCACTACCATAAGCCACGCATCGGACGGAATCCCAAGACGGGAGAGCCGGTTGCCTTGGCGGGGCGTTTTGTTCCTCATTTCAAACCGGGCAAATCTCTGCGGACCCAAATTGAGAAATCCGGGGTGCCAATTCAGGAACATTAGGAGTTCCAGCCGCATCGCACGCGGAAGCGGCTAAAATAGCCAGTGGATGGTTGAGGGTGGGAAACCCGACATGAAGAGAGGGTTACTTTCGATTGTGGCCATAGGCGTGCTCGCCGGCCTTTTGATTGTCGCTCTCGAAAACCCCGAGCCCGTGGTGGTGCACCTGCCCGGATGGCAGGGGGCGACCCCGCTTTTTATGCCTTTCATGACGGGCTTTGCGTTGGGTGGGATCCTCGTGTTTTTGATTTTTCTCCCGACCCGGATCCGACTGTCGTGGAGGCTTTACCGCCTGCAACGAGCGCAGAAAACCGGGGAGAATGAGCTACCCGTGGTGAAAGCCTCCCGGAACCCTTTTGTACGCGTTCTCAAACGGGTCCGCGGAGCACGGGAATCCTGATGCAGCCGATTGCCTGGTTCTTGCTGGGTCTCCTGTTTGCTGCAGCCGTGGGTGCCTATCTGGAGCGGCGAGGTCGGAGGCGACGGGCCGGTTCCGTCACCAGTCTGCGCTACTTCACCGGTCTCCGGTACCTTCTGGATGAACAGCCCGATGAAGCCCTCACGGTTTTTTTGCGGCTCGCCGACGAAAATCCGGAAATCGTGGAAATCCAGCTGGCCGTGGCGCGGCTGTTCCGGCGCAAGGGTGAGCTCGAGCGCTCGATCCGCATCCACCAGAACCTGGTGGCCCGGACCCAGCTCGACCGCAAGGATCGCCTGACTGCTCTTTACGAACTGGCCTGCGATTATCTTTCGGCCGGGCTTTACGACCGCGCGGAGCGCCTGTTCAACGAGTTACTGGAGGACAAGCCCTGGCGGCGCCCGGCACTGACCCAGCTCATCCAGATCCACGAGAATCAGAAAGACTGGGACGATGCCTTGCGCTGTGCACATGCGCTCGAGCAGGCCAGCGGAATGAGCTATGGCCGCATCATGGCGCATTACGAGTGTGAAATGGGGCAGGCGGCCTTGGAGGCTCAGGATCTCCGTGAAGCCCGTGACCGGATCGGAGAAGCCCTGCGCCGGGATCCCGCATCGGTCCGGGCCCATTGGATGATGGGGAAGGTTCTCTGGCTTGAAAACCGGCCGGCACAAGCCTATCCCCTGTTTGAGCAGGCATTCCGCCTAAAACCGCTATTGGCTCCGGTCACCCTCCGGGAGTTGTGGGTCGCGACTGCCGCGGTTCCGTCGAGGGGCGGATTGCAGAAAGTGCTGCGCAAGACGATGCTGGACGAGAATGCCCAGGATGCCGTTGCCCTGGCCCTGATCCTCGATTCATCCAGTCCGGTGACCGACTGTGTCTCCTTCCTCCATGATTTTCTCGAACGGCACACGCTTTTGAAATCATTTTGTCCGGCGGGAAATGGAGAGGCCTGGGCTCTCCGGGTGCGGGAGTCGTTGGCACCGATCTTCCGGCTGACCATGAGGTTTTACTGCGAGGAATGCGGGTACAGCCTGCATACCCATGTCTGGAAGTGTCCTGGCTGCCATCGCTGGGATTCTTTCCTGCCGCACGAGATTTTGGGAGAACAGCTGGGCAGTTTGGAGAAAACCCGCGCGACGGTTCTTTTCGACTATCCGGGTCTTCCTGCTCGTCCTTCCCGACTGACCAATCCCCGGTCCTGGCAATGACCATTCAAGCAGAGGAAAGTTGGCGATGAAATCAGGCCGGAAAAAAAAGTGGGTCCGGACAGCGGTTTTCCCGGTGGCTGGACTGGGAACCCGCTTCCTGCCCGCGACCAAGGCCAGCCCGAAGGAAATGCTGCCGGTGGTCGACAAGCCGCTGATCCAGTATGCCGTGGAAGAAGCGGTTGAAGCCGGGGTGGATACCCTGATTTTCGTGACGAACCGTAACAAGCGGGCGATCGAGGACCATTTTGACCGGGTGCATGAACTCGAGAGCGAGCTTCGGCTTCGGGAAAAGCAAATATTATTGAATAAAATAAAGAACATAGTTCCAAAACATGCGACAACGGTTTATCTTCGGCAGCCAGCCGCCCTGGGCTTGGGTCACGCCGTTCTGTGTGCCGCTTCAATCCTGGGGAACAGCCCGTTTTACGTGATCCTGGCGGATGATCTCATCCAGTACGAAAACCCTGAGACGTCCAACGTACTCGAGCAACTGCACGACATCTATGCTCAAGAAGACGCAAGCACCGTGGCTTTGGAACGGGTTCCCATGGACCACGTCTCACGGTATGGAATCGTCAAGCCCATGCGGACCTCACACCGGCTCTCCCAGATCGAATCCTTCGTCGAGAAACCGGAGATCAACGAGGCTCCCTCGGATCTGGCCGTGATCGGCCGCTACCTCTTGACGCCCAGAATCCTGGATTGCCTCCGGGAGACCGGACAGGGGCGGGGCGGGGAGATCCAGCTGACGGATGCCCTGAGCCGGCTTTTGGCCCAGGAGCCGGTTTTCGGTTATACCTTCGAGGGGGTCCGCTACGACTGCGGGGACAAGCTGGGATACCTTCAGGCGTGTGTGGAAACCGCGCTCCGTCATCCTGACCTACAAGAGGAATTTGCTGATTACCTGCTCGGTCGAGTCCGAAATCTCGAGCCGCTGAGCCGAAAATCCGAGAGTGGAACCTGAATCATGCCGTCGTTATTTTTTGACGCTTTTTCTTTCTCACGGTAAAATGCGCCCCGAGGTTCCCCGGTAGCTCAGTTGGTAGAGCAGGTGACTGTTAATCACCGGGTCGGCGGTTCGAGTCCGTCCCGGGGAGCCAAATGAATCAGGCACTTAGGGCAAGTTGCGGGTGCTGGTTTTTTCTGTCCAACCTTAAATATCCACCCGGACGATGCCAGCTGGGCGTTACGCAGTAACATCTGCCAACTGGTGGTTGGGCCTGCATGAAATTTAGGAGCCGTGGATGATTGTAGTGATCTGGGAAACGTGGCTGAAAGAAGGGGCGGAGGTGGAAGGCCTGTTGATTACG
>JAKARN010000004.1 GCA_021828425.1 Pseudomonadota bacterium
CGCCCAGGGCGAGGCGGAACACCGCCTGGGCCCTCTCGGAACCGGAAGGGGACATCTGTGAATTGCATTGACAATTCCCGCTCCGGGCTCATCCATCCATCCATTTGCGCTAACCTAGGGGGCCACTTCCGGACGAGCCCGACATGGCCTGGATCAAAGCCTTCCACATCATCTTCATGGTGACCTGGTTTGCCGGCCTGTTTTATCTCCCCCGGCTCTTCGTCTACCACAGCGATCCGGAACTCGCGGAATCCGCCCGGGCGCGCTTCACCGTGATGGAACGCCGGCTGTTCACGCTCATGACCATCGGGGGAGCCGCCACCGTGATCCTCGGTCTCTGGCTGCTCCTGGGCTGGTTCTGGCCACCCCCGCTCTGGCTCCGGATCAAGCTGGTCCTGGTCGCCGGGCTCATCGCCTATCATGCCTACCTGGGCCACCTGGTCGGTGACCTTCATCGCCAGCCGACGCGCAGACCCCCCCGTTTCTACCGCTGGCTCAACGAACTCCCCTCCCTCTTCCTGATCGTCATCGTGCTCCTGGCCGTTCTGAGACCGGATTCGTGGCGGTAGACACGGCCCGCGGACGGGAACGCCCTCCTCTTCTCGCGCATCCCCCCCTTTCCCTCCTCATCGCGGGGACGCTCTCGATCATGGCCGGATCCTGCCTGGCCGGGCTCATGCTGGGCGGCGTGGCCCTTCCTCCCGCGGGCATTCTCGAGGCCCTGCGCCACGAGGGACCGGCAGTCGTCCAGACCATCGTCTGGAAACTCCGGATTCCCCGCATCCTCCTGGCCTTCTCGGTCGGCGGCCTGCTCGCCCTGTCGGGCGCCCTGCTCCAGGTCCTTCTGCGCAACCCCCTGGCCGACCCGTACGTGCTCGGCGTCTCGGGGGGAGCCGCCGTCGCCGCACTCCTGAGCTTCATGATCGGCCTGCCGCTCTACTGGGTCATGGGCAACGCCTTCCTGGGAGCTGCGCTCGCGACCGCCCTGCTCCTGCTCCTGACGCGTCTTACGGGACCCATCACCCCGATCCGGCTCCTCCTCACCGGGATCATCATGGCCTCCGGGCTGAGTGCCGTGGTGACGCTGCTCCTCGCACTCTCGCCCGAACCCACGCTCCATACCCTTCTCTTCTGGCTCATGGGCAGCCTGGCCTACAGCCCCGGCACGGTGGCGGCCGGAATGGGCCTGCCCATACTCCTCATCGCGATCCTCGCACTCTGGCCGTTTGCCGGCGAACTCAACGTGCTGCTCCGGGGGATCGAGACGGCACAGAGCCTGGGGGTCCATACCGGCCGGCTCACACTGGGCCTCTATCTCTTTGCCTCCCTGTGCACCGCCCTGGCCGTGACCCAGGCCGGCATGATCGGGTTCGTGGGACTGATCGTCCCGCATCTCGTCCGGATGACCGTGGGCGCGGACCATCGCAAGCTCCTGCCGCTGGCCGGCCTGTGGGGGGGGAGCCTCCTCGTCGCAGCCGACGCCCTGGCGAGGAGCCTGCTCGCTCCCCGTGAGCTGCCGGTCGGCGTCCTCACGGCCTTTCTCGGCGTGCCGCTCTTTCTCCTGCTGCTCGCCCGCTCGAACCGGACCGGGATCCTCCGTTCATGAATCCCACGCTCGAGGTGGCGAACCTCAATCTCGCAAGCCCCCACGATGCCATCTGCGAGAACCTGTCCCTGCGTGTCCTGCCGGGCGAAGTCTGGGGCATCCTGGGCCCCAACGGGGTCGGGAAAAGCACGCTCCTCAAGACCCTGGCCGGGCTCCGTCCGGCCCCGGCCATGGCCTCGATCCAGCTGGGCGGCCAACCGCTCGGGCACTGGCCGAGACGCGTGCGGGCCCGCCGGATGGCGATCCTTCTCCAGGACAGTGAACCCGGGCTCCCGCTCACCGTCTTCGAAACCGCCCTGCTCGGCCGGCATCCCCATCTCGGGCTCTGGGGCCGGCCACACCACGTGGATCTCAGACGGACCCTGTCCGCGCTCCGGATTGCCGGTCTCAACGGGCAGCGTCACAGCCCCTCCCAGGCACTTTCAGCCGGGGAAAGCCGCCGGCTTTCGGTGGCCCTGGTCCTGGCCCAGGATCCCGACCTGTATCTCCTGGATGAGCCCACAACCCAGCTCGACCTCCATTACCAGAGGCGGCTCTTCGAACACTTTGTCTGGCTGGCCCGGAAGCGCGGCAAGGCCGTCGTGATGGCGCTCCACGACCCGACGGCCGCCATCCGTTTCACGACCCGGGTTCTCCTGTTGTTCGGCGGTGGCCGGAGCCTCATGGGGGACAGCGGGGCCTGCCTCACCCCGGATCACCTGACTGCCCTCTATGGCACCAACGTGGTCGCCGCCCAGTCCTCCCGCGGACTCGTGTTCGACGTCTTTTAGACGAGCCGGGATGCGGCCGGTCCCCTCGGCCAGTTCGGTGGCGGCCGGCGGGGAGTTGCGATTGGGCACGCGCTCGATCTTTATGGGCACGTTGATGGCCAATCAATCCCAACAATGCAATGCCTATGTCCTGACCCGGCACGCGGCAAGCCCCGCTCTCCAGCGCGGGGAGGAGGTCAAGCTACATGGGGACATCCAGGCCCACAAAAACCACCCACCTCCTTGCCGGGAAAAAGCTTCCGCCAAGGTTAGGGGGGCAAAGTCCGGGTTGAATCGGGACTTGCCTGGCGGTTTCGATTATTTCGACTATTTCGTTTTCCTGAATTTTGGTGTAGAGTAAATCATTTGCGAAACGCAGCGGGATGGATGAACATGAGCCAGACAGCAGCTCGACAGCCATTGACCACGCTCCCCCGGGGGGATCTGGTGATTCCGAGCGCCAGCGATATCGAGCAGGCCAAGAACAGCAGCCGTCTGCTTGCGGCGATCATCGGCAAAGGGGATGCAGCGCGTCTCGTCCTGCACGGCGACCACAAGGAACGGTTGTCGATCCCCGTGCCGGCCCTGCGGATGCTCGTCGAGATCCTGTCGCAGATGGCCCAGGGAAATGCTGTCAGCATCGTTCCGTATCATGCCGAGCTCACGACGCAGGACGCCGCCGATTTTCTCAACGTGTCCCGGCCTTTCCTGGTGAAGCTCCTGGAAACCGGACAGGTACCCTTTCGCAAGGTTGGAACGCACCGTCGTGTCGCCTTCAGTGACCTGCTGCTGTACCGGGAGCGCACGATGGCTGCAACCCGGCAAGCGACGGCCGGACTCACGGCGCTGTCGCAAGAGCTCCGCATGGGTTACTGACCGCCCATGGCGACTTTCGGGGCCGTATACGATGCCTGCGTGCTCTATCCGGCCCCGATCCGGGATCTCCTGATCCGCCTTGCCCAGACCCGATTGTTCCGGGCGCACTGGACAGATCACATCCACGAAGAATGGGTCAGGGCACTCAAACGCCAGCGACCGGATATCGACGACGAGAAAGTGAACAGGCTCCGCAGGATGATGGATTCGGCGGTTCCAGACTGTCTTGTCACAGGGTACGAGCCCCTGATCGAAAATCTGCGTCTCCCGGACGGCGATGACCGGCACGTGCTCGCAGCCGCGATCAAATGCGGTGCAGCGGTCATTGTAACGACCAACCTCAAGGACTTTCCGGCCGAAGCGCTCCGCGAATTCGATATCGACACCCAGCATCCCGACGAGTTTGTCCGCCACCTCTGTGACCTCAGCATGGGCGCGGTGGTGAGGACCGTACGGGAGCAGCGCGAGGATCTGAAATCACCTCCCAAGACTCCCGAAGATCTGCTGGAGACGTTTCTGGCCTGTGGTCTGCCGGAAACCGTGTCAGCCCTGAGGCCGTTCCTGGCGTCTTTGTAAACGCGGGAGTGACTCACCTGAGCGCGAGGATATCCAGGCCTGCCTGGTGTTCGCGCGCCGGCTCGTCGGACGCGAGGGATTGAGCAGGCTATCGCGGCAGCGTGAAACTGTTGCTCGATAGCTGCATCTCACGCAGCATTGCTCCGACGCTCGGAGCCGGAGGCCACGATGTGGTCTGCGCCGGCGACTGGCCAGACGACCCGGGAGACGAGCAGATCCTGGCCTTCGCGCCGCTGGACGAAGGCCGCACTGTCGTCACACTCGACAAGGATTTCGGCGAGCTCGCGGTGGCATTCGGCAGACCTCACTCCGGCATCCTCCGACTGGTCAATTTCCCCCTGTCACAGCACGCCGCGGTGTGTCTCGGAGCGATCGCGAAACATGGCGTGGAACTCGCTGAGGGCGCGATCGTAACCGCCGAGCCCGGCCGACTCCGTTTGCGGCCGGCATCCTCGACCCACCCATTCGAGCAGGACGGGTCCGAAGCGCCCTAGCGCAGCCTCTTGCAAAATCTGCGTCGGTCGGCACCACGGCCGATGCTGTTCTCGCCCGTGGTCGCCACGGACTCTCTTCGCGATCCCGTTTTCGACGTCTTCCGACCCGGTCCGGGACCGGGATTTTCCTACTGGCCGCCCGGATAGCGACCGATCCCCCCGGCCAGTTCAGTCGCAGCCGACTGGGATCCCTCCCATTTCTCGATCCGCACCCATTTGCCCGGTTCATGATCCTTGTAATGGGTGAAAAAGTGCGCGATCCGGTCGAGCTCGCAGGACGGGAAGTCGGTGGGTTCGTGGATGGCGCCATAGTTCCGGCAGACCGCATCGACCGGAACAGCCAAAAGCTTGGCATCCGGTCCATGCTCGTCGGTCATGCGCAAAAGGCCGACCGCCCGCGCACGGATGAAGGAGCCCGCGACCAGAGGATGGGGTGTGACCACGAGGGCGTCCACCGGATCGCCATCTTCAGCCAGGGTCTTCGGGACGAACCCATAGTTCGCCGGGTAAACCATGGCCGTCGACAGGAAACGGTCCACCTGGAGCAACCCGGACTCCTTGTCCATCTCGTATTTGACGGGTGGCGCCCATGCGGGAATCTCAATCACCACGTGAAAATCGTGCGGTGGTTTGCCGGGACCAAGCGCTTCAAGAGACATGACCGACTCCAGGGAAATCCTTGACAGGGAGGCCCATTATAGCGGGTTGCCCGAAGAGGACACTCGAGAAGATCCCCGCCTGAATGCCAGACCCATGCGCCGGAATGCCGGGTCACCCGAAGTGACATTCGTCACACCCAAGACCTGACGGATGAGACTGGTCAAACCGTGGCGGCCCCCTCATCCTGTGCCCGTCAAAACGGGAAAAGCTCATGAACCCCCTCACCGACACTCAAGTCACGATCGCCGCACTCAGGAACGTCGTCAAGCGGTACGGCGCGATTGTTGCCGTGGATCACGTGGAACTCGATATCCGTCGCGGCGAAGTGCTGGCACTGCTCGGCCCCAATGGCGCAGGCAAGTCGACCAGCATCAACCTGCTGCTGGGCCTGGCCTGGCCCACCAGCGGCGGGGTCGAACTTTTCGGACGGTCGCCGCGCGAGGTGAACACGCGCCGGCGCATCGGTGCCATGCTGCAGGGCGCACAACTCCGCGGTCATGCGCGCGTCCAGGAGGTCGTCGCCCTGCAATCGGGTTATTACCCAAACCCCCTGTCGCTGGCGGACACCCTGCACACCGCCGGGCTCGAAGGGCTGGAACACCTTCCGGTGGCAAGACTCTCCGGTGGGCAGAAACAGCGGCTGCTGTTCGCACTCGCGATCTGCGGCAATTCCGAACTGCTGTTCCTGGACGAACCCACCGTGGGGCTCGACGTGGAAGCGCGCCGGGGTCTCTGGACTTCCATCCGGAAACTCAGGGAACAGGGTCGCAGCGTCGTGCTGACCACGCATTACATCGAAGAAGCGGACGCGCTCGCCGACCGCATCGTGGTCATCAATCATGGCCGCATGATCGCCCAAGGGACACCTGCGGAAATCAAGCGTACGGTCGCGCAGCGTCATATCCGCTGCATCACAAAACTGGACGCTGCAAAGATCAGGACGCTCGGGGGCGTAACCCGCATCACCGCGGATGGCGGGCGGCTGGACATCGTGGCAGAACGGCCCGAAAACGTGCTGTTTGAGATACTCAAGCTTGACCCGGAGCTGCACGATCTCGAAGTGACTGGTGCCAGACTCGAGGATGCGTTTTTGGCGCTCACCCAGGACAACCCCGGAGAACAAGCCGCATGAACCCCGACTCCCCCAACCCATCCAACCGTCCCGCCACCCCGAATGACGGGGGAACAATAGGGCGGGTGTCCGAACCGCGCTGGACCGGGCGCGACACCCTTGGGGTGTACCTGCGCGAAGCGGGTTTCCAGTTCTGGGAACTGATGCGCATGCCGGCCTTCGCCTTGCCGACACTGCTGTTCCCCACCATGTTCTATGTATTCTTCGGGATAATCTTCAAGAGTGGCAACCCGTCCGTAACGACCGACATGCTCGCCACCTACGGTACCTTTGGCGTCATGGCACCAGGGTTATTCGGCTTTGGTGTGGGTATCGCCATGGAGCGTGAGCACGGTGTCCTTGCCATGAAGCGTGTGGCGCCCATGCCACCCATGGCCTATTTGTTCGCCAAGGCCGCTCTGGCCATGCTGTTCGCACTCATCATCTCGCTGTTGCTATTCATGCTGGGCGCACTGTTCGGCGGCGTGGCGTTGCCGCGCAGCGAGTGGTGGCTGCTCGCGGTGACGCTGGTGATCGGCACACTGCCGTTCTGCGCACTGGGTCTCGCCGTGGGCCTGCGGGTGGGGGGACAAGCCTCGGCCGCAATCATCAACCTCATTTATCTGCCGATGTCGTTCCTCTCGGGCCTGTGGGTGCCATTGCAATTTCTGCCTCACTGGATGCAAAACCTGGCCCGGATATCTCCCGCCTATCACCTGGAACGGATCGTCCTCGGCATCGTCCACCCGGGAAACAGCGGGCATTTTCTCGCGCATGTGACTTACCTCCTGACATTCACTGCCGTCTGCCTGTGGTTTGCACAGCGGGGGTGGCGACGGATCCAGGACCATTAAATACCGGAGGAGCGTTGCCATGAATACGAAAGAACAAGGTCTGGCCAAAAGCAGCTTGATCATCGCAGGACTAATCGTTGTGGCGGTTGTCATCCTGCTCCTTTTGCCGACGCCCCAATCCCGCACCATGAAGGTCGCGGCCACAGCAAACGGGGTTGCGGCCGAGCCGCGCTGCCAGAAGACGCCAAACGACTTCAGCTCGCCCCCGGTGCTGGCCCGGATCGCGCCTGCCGGTCTGTGGAAGGGTTGGACCTACGGCCCGTCCATCGCACTCCGCGTCAAGCCGGCATCGGCACGGGTGGATCAGTCTTTCACGATTCACGTCACCGGCCTCGAACCCGGTGAACCGGTGACCTTGCTCGCCCGCATGCAGGACTTCAGGCATCTCACCTGGAGCGCGCAGGCCACGTTCATTGCCGACAACAAGGGCGTCGTGGACACGACGCGCGAGGCGCCGCGTTACGGCAGTTATTCCGGGGTGCACCCCATGGGACTGGTCTGGTCCATGCTGCCGCAGCACGTCAAGGACCCGCAGGAGACCCCGTACTGGCCGTCTGTGCAAAGCGCGAGCTACCCCCTCAAACTGGCGGCGATGGCGGATCACCGGATGCTGGCTCAAGTGACCCTGGTCCGCTACCTGCGAGCACCGGGTGTCGTCAAGACCGCAGTCACGAGTGATGGTCTGGCAGGTGAGTTGTACACACCCTCAACGCCGGGTCCGCATCCCGCCATTGTGGTGCTGGGTGGTTCGGAAGGCGGTTGGCTGGCGTCGTCACCGGAAGCGGAACTGCTCGCTTCCCACGGCTACGTGGCATTGGCACTCGCTTACTTCCAGGGATTCCAGGCCTTCGATCCGCGACTTGCCCGCCTGCCGAAAATGCTGGTGGACATTCCGCTGGAGTACTTCATCAAGGGCGCGGACTGGCTCAAACAACAGCCCGGGGTGAATCCGAAGCAGGTGGCGATCATCGGCGGGTCCAAGGGCGCGGAAGCCGCGTTAATCACCGCATCGGAATTCCCAAAGGAATTCCAGGCGGTCGTCGCTTTCATGCCGAGTTCGGTCGTGTGGGCCGGCATCCGCTATGAACCCGGCCCGATTTCCTCATCCTGGACGCGGAATGGCAAACCCCTCCCCTGGGTCAACCCCGTCATCAATCCGGCGATGTTTTCCCCGGGCAAACCACTCGCGTTTCTCGACGCCTACCGGGCTGGCTTGAAAGATGCAACCGCGGTCAACCAAGCGGCCATTCCGGTAGAACGAATCAAGGGGCCCATCCTGCTGGTGTCGGCCACCCACGATCAGATCTGGCCTTCATCACTCATGTCCCGGCAAATCATGCAACGGCTTGCCGCACATCATCATGCGTACGCTGATGAATGGCTGTGCTACGCGGGCGCTGGCCATGGCATCCAGGCGCCCTACCGTCCCACCAACGCCAGCGTGGCCAGCCTGCCCGGCAACGTGGCGATTGCCCTCGGCGGCACCCCCACCGCCTACGCGTATGCAGATCGCGATGCCTGGATCAAGGTCCTGGCGTTTCTGCACAGAGCCCTGAACTGAATCATTCACGCAAGCAACACGATCAGGATTGGCAACCTTGAAGACCAGACGACGCCATGCCCGCCATACGGCATGCGGGTCGTGGATCCGAAAAGGCCGGCCCGCCATCACCGGCTTGATGGCCCGTGGCCCCGGACCTCACCGGGATTCAGTGGGGGGAATATCATATTGACTGGACGGGGTGCCTGCCCAACGCGGACGGGAAGCCGGTGCATTGCCCCGGCTTCAGTGCCACCCATCCGTTTAAATTCCGATTCAACCAGAACCCGAAAGCGAGCCACAGGAATCCATGAGCAACACCCTGAAAACGCTGTTCCATCCGGTGGCGGAGCCATTCTTGTGGCTCCACCACCGGATGTTGGCGCATGACGAGACTGTCGGATGGATCCCGTATCTCTGGTTGTTGTATTTGGGCTTCCTGTTTATCCCGCCGTTCGATGTCCGGAATACTTCAACTGCCGGATGGGTATCGGTCAGCCTCGCAGTGGTCATCTTCCTCATGCTGTATTTCCGTTTTTACAGGGCACGCACGCCGCGGGAACGACACTGGATCATTCTGGCCATCACGCTGCTGGGCCTGGTGTTCATCGTCTATGAGGGAAATGGCCAGGTATTCATCATCTATGCAGCCGCGTTCTGTGGTTTTTCCAGCACCCTGCGCAAGGGCTTGTTGATGCTGGCGGCGATCCTTGCGGCACTACTGGTGGAAGCCGTGATATTCAGGCTAACGCCCTGGCTGTGGGCTTTTGGCTTGCTGGGAGGCGTTGTGGTTGGCATCGCCAACGCCTATTTCGGCGAAAAGCAGCGCAAGAACCTGGTCCTCAAGAAGTCCCAGGAGGAAATCCGGAAACTCGCGGCCAGCGCTGAACGCGAGCGCATCGCCCGTGATCTGCACGACCTGCTCGGTCACACCCTCACGCTCATCATCGTGAAGGCGGAACTCGCCGCCACGCTCGCGGAGCGCGACCTCGCAGGTGCGGCACGCGAAATCCGCGATGTCGAGCGCATCTCCCGCGAGGCACTCGCGCAAGTGCGGGAGGCTGTGGGCGGCTACCGTGGCGGCGGCCTGATCGGTGAACTCGCCAATGCGCGCGTGGCGCTGGCTGCGGCCAATGTCGGGCTGGCGGAGAAAGTGGAGCTGCCGGAACTCACGCCCTCCCAGGATTCGGCGCTGGCCATGGTGCTACGAGAAGCTGTCACCAACATCATCCGTCACTCCGGCGCGCAACACTGCCGCATCGAGCTTGAAAACCAGAATCGGCAGCTGCGCCTCCTGGTTGAGGATGACGGTCATGGTGGCGCACTGCGCGAAGGCAACGGACTCCGTGGGATGCGGGAACGCCTGCAGTCAGCAGCCGGAAAGCTGGAGATTGACTCCAGCCACGGCGGCACGCGTCTGGCCGTCGTACTGCCGGTCAGCATGCCCAGGTGGGCCCGAACGTGATCAAGGTCCTGATCGCCGAAGATCAGGGCATGATCCTGGGCGCGCTGGCCTCCATGCTGGATCTGGAAGGGGACATTTCCGTCGTGGCACGGGCCGCGAACGGCAGGGAAGGACTCGAACTCGCCGCCGCATGCAACCCCGACGTGATCGTCACCGACATCGAAATGCCGGGCATGACCGGACTCGAACTCGCCGCCGCACTCAAGGAAGAACATCATCCGGCGAAAATCATCATTGTGACCACATTTGCAAGACCCGGCTATCTGCGACGCGCGCTTGACGCGGGCGTGAAAGGCTATCTTTTGAAAGACGCTCCCGCGGAGCAGCTGGCGGACGCCATCCGCAAAGTGCACGCCGGCGGGAAAGTGATTTCGCCGGAACTGGCCATGGAAGCCTGGGAGAACGAGGATCCGCTCAATGACCGCGAGCGTCAGGTCTTGCGACTCGCCGGCGAGGGCCTGGCCAGCGCGGATATCGCCAAACAGCTGTTTCTCTCCGAAGGAACGGTACGCAATTATCTTTCCGAGGCCATCGGGAAACTCGGCGCGGGCAACCGCATCGAAGCCGCGCGCATCGCCCGCCAGAAGGGTTGGCTGTAGGCACAGGGCAGGCTGCTTGTGCTGGTGACCCAGGCTTGTTCACGCGAACTGAACTTGGCCCGTCGCGGTGGACACGGCGCGTTTGCCCAGCGGATGCCCGGCCGTCGGGCATGACCGGTCCCCTTTCCCGTTTTTTTGAGGCGGGAGCCCAAAGCAACCGCCCCCGGAAGCTGTGCCGGAAACGGAGGAGAACGGGTTTACTTCGGCTGAGTGATTGCGACGCATCGTCGAGGACCGTATTCCGGGTGTGGCACCGAGCGATCAACGGAGTGACTTCCTCTCGAGGACATCGGTCAGTGGGAGTTCGAGAGGCCAGAACGCGAACTCGAAAAGCGCCCCCGCACAAGGCCCCATATGTGCCAGTCAGTTGCCCCCCCTCCCGTCCCCCTGTCGGGGGAAGCGCCCTCATAGCCGGGCAGGCCTAGCCCGGAACTCCACCGCTTCGCGGAGGCCTCCGGAACTCTTCCGAATGCCACACCAATAGAACCCCCATGCAACCCCCCCTCAAGCGCCGGGAGGCTGGCAGACCTGCCCAAGCGGCCCGACGGCGGGCGGGTGCAATCGGGTTTCCGGTCGCTATTCGCTCCCACCTGACAGGATTCCGGAGAGGGAGCCTGGCCGTCTCTTGTTGCCTGGTGCGGCGGGGGCCCCTTGCCCCACCGCCACGCCGAGGGAAGGGGGCGGATCCTCACGGCCGACCAACCTTGCCGCTAATTCGTATCACGATACGGATTGACGGACTCATGCCGGGATGGTGCCAGTGGTATGATCGGTAGCGATGGTGCCAAATATGTAACCTTCGCCGGAATATAGGTCAGAATAAAATTTAGTCCCACGGACTGGGCTGGGGCTCCCCCGTGGCGATACGCCTCCGCAGATTGCCGGTTATCAGCATCTCCCACGCGTTAGAGCAGTCGTTAAAACACTCGAGCTCTGGAACCAAGCCAACGTGCGAGAACCGGACCTCGGTCTTGACCCCTTTTTTCTGGATTTCAAAGACAATATCAGTCCCTTTCCACTCCTCTACGTCCTTCACAAATGCAAGTTCTGCGTCTGTTACATGCCAGACGACTTTTTGCCCGGGGATGAACTCGATGATCTGCTGCCGGGAAAAGTGAATACCAGGAACACGGTACGTAAAGACCGATCCAAGACCTTCCGTTTCTCCATCGACCTCTCCAGACCACCAATCACGGACATGGTTGATAGCCAAAAACACATCCTCCGGGGACTGGTCGACCTCAAATGCCGTTGTAAAGGTTCGCTTTTTCATGGTGTTCTCCCTGATCGCTTCATTCACCTGTAATGGGGCTCGAGCATTGAGCCACTACGGGTACGGGTCGAGACAGACAAGTTACATGCTTTATAGCAGGTATAGTATCATGAAACTTAGCATGAAGACGTCCGGAGGCTCTATGTCATCGATTCATGACAAGCACAACGAGACCACCCGCCAACGGGAGCGGTTGCGGGCCGCCGGGTTGCGGCCGGTCCAGTTCTGGGTACCTGACACCCGTTCCCCGGAATTCGCGGCGCTCGTGCGTGGTCAGTGCCAAAACCTGAAGGGATCCCCCGAGGACGCTCAGGTGTTGCGCTTCTCCGAAGAGGCCGCAACCCAGATTGAGGGCTGGGAATGACCCAACGCGGCGACCTGGTGAAGGTTTCCTTGCAAGGGGACTTTGGTAAGCCTCGACCCGCCCTGGTGGTTCAATCGGGCTTGCTGGAGGAGTTGGACAGCGTGGTACTGTGCCCGGTAACCAGCCTCCTGCGTAATGCGGCGTTTCGCGTCACCGTCGAGCCCAATCCGTCCAATGGGCTACAGACCCTCTCGCAGGTCATGGTGGACAAGCTCTCCACGCTGCCGCGCGCCAAGGTCAGTGACCCGTTTGGCCATCTGGATAACGAGAGGATGAAGGCGGTGAACAGAGCGTTACTGCTGGTCATTGGCGTGATCTGATCATGAATACCCAGGCAGGCCACTCCGGAAACACCTTGGGTGGCAAGTCTTACCCTGCAGTCAACCCTCACGCAGTCCCCGGCACCGCTGTTTGCGTGATATCGACGCCATCCGACGTGGGATGAGCCGTGTGGACCGGGATGCGCACCCCGGTCGGCTCGGGAAGGGAAAGGGCGTGTCCTGAACACACCGGGCCGAGGTCCGCAAGATATACGGGGCATCAGTTCTGGAGCGGCTTTTGGCGATAGGGGAGGGTAGCCCTCGTCCCCACGTTTGAATGCAGAATCGAGGCGTCCGAAGAACGCACCCGGACACGCACCCTGAGATCCGGGTCAGTCCCCACCCCCGCCTCAAACTCCAATCACCCGTACATTGGCCCCTCCAACACCACCCCGAGTGCCAAAGGGACCGGACCAGTACATTTGCTGTCAAGTACATTTGCCTGACAATTTTCGGGGGGGCACAAAGCAGCGCGAGCGCGAGTAGATGCTCGTTTCTCGTCAACATTAAATCGTACCTATCTGCAAGGAGAACTTCACTTGAAGATTAACAATCGCTTGATCAGCCTTGTGGCGGTCGCATTTTTGGCCTGACGGGATGCGCAACAATCGTTTGCTATAAAACCATGGCTAAATGTGGCGGCAACCCTGTTAGTCATCCGGTGGCTGATAACTTCTCCGTCACGACCCCATCCAGTTTGACCGGCGTCAGCAATACGATCATCCAGAATCCCGATGGAGTGGTCGCCAACGTGCGGGCCTATGCGCAAGCCGGCGGCATCATCGCATCGATTTCCGGTTTTGACGCGGCGGACCTGACGACACAAATCGACGTGAGCGGAGGATCCCTATTCCCATCCGGTGGGGTGGCCGTCATCCAGTTGATTGGCAGCAGTGGAGTTCTGGCGGAAGATCAGGTACCCGACGGCATCGCAGGCAATACGCTTTATCTGGCCGATCCTGCTAGCGTGAACGCCTGGGTGAATCAGCACATCAACGGAGCGGATGCCGTGAGTGTTTCGGCCAATGTGTCGATCCTGCAGGCAGCCGGATCTTCCGGGGTGAACGTGACCAGCAAGGTTTACTACGATGGTTTGTACCTCGGTGGTTCATCCGGTTCGGTCTCTGCGCCTGTCAAAATCGGCACCGGACCGAAATGCCGGCCGGGTCTCAAGTGCCAGCCGGTCTGAAACTCATCGCAGACAGCAAAGGGCGCCAGGGAAGGCGCCCTTTGCTCATGTAGGCGTGGCTCGTGACGGGATGGGTCCTGCTCGGGGGTCTGGCCTTTATACGGAACACCTCGGCCACAACACCTCCGGTCGCCTCCAAACGACCGCTCTCACGACATCGCCATTATCCATCATTCACAACTTATTCAGGCAGGATTGATTTTTGGCTTTTTTCAATTCATTCCAGTGGAGCGGAGATTCAGCCCAAAAAGAAGGATGAATCCCGCACACCGCTTCACTTCCGCATACTGACCCGAGGACGGATCCGCAATTGGTCATGGAAGGTTCTGGCGGATCGCTCCCTGATCCCGGCCTACGAACACTATGCCCGCAGCCGGTGGGCCATCACGTGGTCGGAGCTTTTCACTCTCCTGCGCAAGGAGGAACGCCGGTTCATGGGTCACCGCCTGCCGGCCATCCGGTTCACCCTCCGCATGGTGCCCGCCGATCATCATGACTCGCTGTCCTGCCTCCGATTCTCCATGCACCTTTGTTACGCCTTCCCGTTTTTCCGTACCTTAAAAGGGGGTGATAAATGGTGGATTCAGGTCATGGGGGGAGAAGTGGCTGGGTTTTTGTCTCATGAAACCACTCTTTCGCTTGGTCTGTATGGCGGCTTGATCCCCTCACCCGGGAACGCCTATGTCCGGGAAGCACAGGCGGCATTGTTCAACATCTACTTTAGCGCGTATCTGGATAACCGATTACTGGCCTCTGCTCTTCGTGCAGTGATCCTTCCGCCAATGGATTATGGGAAGAGTCTGCGAGGGGATTCCTGGGCCGATCGCCATATGGATGTCGGTTTCCAAATGGCGGCCTTGGCGCTCCGCAAGGGCCTGGGGGGCGAACGCCTGATCTGCCCGGGGGATGCCCATGGCTTGCGCACCTATCGGAAAATCCTCTACCGGGCCCTGCATGATCCCCGCTGGCTGGACAGTTTGCGCAAAGCAGCGGAACAGTCTCTTTCAGTCCCCTATCCGGATCATTCCCGTCTGCCCTTGCTGTTGCCTCACGGTCGCCACATTGCGGTGCCCCTGAAAGATTTTGCCTACGTACATGGAAATCAAGTCGACTTGTATGGCTGGGCTTTGTTATGGTCTCGAAAGTCCAAATATTTCCTCAAGCACGTAAAGCACATACCGCTCAGCCTTCGTGAGCTCGGGCGGCATTGTGGCCCGAGAGACGGTTCCTGACCTTGCGGGCTCAAGCCGGAAGTGCAGCCGTGAGCGCGATTCGGATAGGGAAGCATACGGTACGGTTGGAGTGCGGTATCCCCATCGCTGACGGGCGTCGCGATGGGGCCGGTGGCGGATCTGAGCCCGTGCCCTCCCGGATGGAGGGGGTTTCGATCCCGGCACTTGAGGAAATGCCGGGAGGTCCCTTGCAACGGTCTGCGCCACCACCTCCCCGGAATTAAACAGGGGCCCGCAAAACGAGCCTTCAGGAGATGGCTTCGGACGGTGGAATCTGCCCGGGATGTTGGGCAGCCGGTTGCACGAGTGCCAGCTTCGGGGACAAATCTTGCCTTGAAACCACATACAGGAACTCCTTGTTGCGAACGTGGCTGACTTTCCCGACCTTCTGGCCTTTCGGGTTGTAGATGCCGATCCGGGCGCCCACGTAGCGCCTGAAGTCATTCTCGATCACCGAAACATTCGCGTTCCCCTCATGGAGGGTCGCGAGAATCCCCTCCATGCCGTCTCGCGTCAGGTATCCCTCGTTGCTGAACGAGACGACCAGAACAGGGGCCCGCACGCCTGCCAGCAAGCGCTGCATGGCAAAACCGAATTGCGGCCGCGAGTTGAAGACGCTGCGCCGCTGCCGGACATCCGTTCTCTTGCAGGCGACCCCATAGACTTCGGGTTTGTCCCATCGCACGAGGGACTCCCAGATATGGTAGTTGCTGAGGTAGGAGTGTTGATTGTACGGCGGGTCAATGTAGGCCACATCGCCCTCCAGGATGGGGAGGGCATCAAATACATCCAGGCCAAAGGCTGCACTCTTGCCCCATGGAGCGCGCGGCAGGATTTTGGGGACACGGAGCTCAAGCGCGTGATGCGCCCGGGGTGCCCAGGTCTTCAAGTAGGCCATCTGCAGTCCCGTGGTGGAATCCACCCGATCCGCGGCCTCCATCAGAGAGGTCAGCATGACCGCCTCAAGTTCCGGTTCCAGACCCTTGGATGCGATGGCCTCCCGTATGGCATCAATCCGTTCACCATTCCTGGGCTGGAAAAATCTCGACTTCACACAGAACGTCTCCGTGAAGTAGCCGGGTACCCCCTTGAGCTGGTTGAACTCCCGGACCAATCGTCCGGCGTCCTCCTGCACATCTTCGGCGTCGGCCTGGACATGGCAGCGGGCCAGGGTCGCCGCATAGGCATTGTGGTCATTCGCGAGCACGCGATAGCCAGCCGCCTTGAGGGCATGACCCACCCGGGAGGTGCCTGAAAAGAGGTCAATCACGGTATGCGCATCAGTGGCGCGACGGATGACATCCAGAACGACTGGGATCAAAGTGCGTTTGGACCCGATATACTTGATCACCGCCCGGCCCCGGATTTTCGATCAAGCCCGTCAAACCGGCTCCCCAAAGACCCGCGACGGACGCAGGGGGTCGCACATCACGACGGGCGAACCTGGAGTATAGCGGGTCGCAATCCCAAGATACGGCGGAACTGGAAGACGTGCGGATCCGTTGGTGATCCCGGGGCTCGAGCGGCCGGAACCCGCGTTTCCCGGCGTACGCCGCTTTTCCCGACGGACGATTCCGGGTTGGACACCCCCAACGCTTCCGGCATGGACAGGGGCTCCAGCACGCCGCGTCCCGTCTTTCCTCACGCGTGAGCCTGACACGCGCGTGAGCCCGGCTTGACCGGATGGATGGCCCCTGCTAGATTGAGCTGCCTTTGGCGTTCACCCTCGGGTGAACATGGGAAGCCGGTCTCGTCCGCGGACGTCAAGCCGGCGCTGCCCCCGCAACGGTAGGCGATGGGTCAAGGCATGAAAAACCACTGCGCACGCGCGCGGGAAGGTCATGCCCCTCCTCAACCGAGGACCCTCGCGAGCCCGGAGACCGGCCTCTGGCAAACATCCTCCGGTGTCGCGGTGGGCGGCCTGAGCAAGCGCAAGCTTCTCGCCAACCCCCCCCACACGCCGGTTCCATCCCGACCACCGGCTTGCGGGCGTGCAGGCCGAGGAGCCTTGACCATGTCATTCCGATCCACCCTGTCCGTGGCCCTTCTCCTCTCCGCGCTGGTGCCGCTTGCGGCCCGCTCCGAGACCCCCTACCCGCTCAGCCCGATCGTGGTCACGGCCACCCGGACCCCGCTCCCCCTCAATGCCATTCCCCAACCCACGATCGTGATCACCCGCAAGGAGATCCGGGAGAGCGGGGCTTCCACCGTACCCGGACTGCTGCGCTTCTACGCGGGCCTCGATGTCGCCACCTCGGGCGGTCCCGGGCAACCCTCCTCGGTTTTCATCCGGGGGGCCAACAGTGCCCAAACCCTCGTGCTCATCAACGGGGTCAAGGTCAACGGCGGCAACATCGGGGAGCCCCCGCTCCAGAACCTCATGCTGGATGACATCCAGCGCATCGTCATCGTCGAGGGACCAACCGCGGCCCTCTACGGCTCGGATGGGATCGGCGGAGTCATCGACATCATCACCCGGGGAAGCGCCCGGCGGGTCCATGCCCACGTCGGGGTCGGCGGTGGCCGTTTCCGGACGACCGGCGAGAGCGCCGGAATTGCGGACGGCAACGGTACCGTCCAGGGGGGCGCGAATGTCTCCCATGAGGTGACCGACGGTTTCCCGCCGCAGACCGCAAGCCCGCTCTCCGCGGGATTCACCAATACGACCCTGAATGCCTTCCTCCGGGTCAGGATCCCCACGGGCCACCTCGAGCTCCGCCAGTGGCAATCCACGGGGCAGACCGACTATGTGGACTTCAACCTGCAACCGGCCAGTGAGGATTACAACGACCGCATCCTGAGCCTTGCGGCCCAAAACCAGCTGACCTCCGGCTGGTCCAGCGAATGGCTCATCAGCCGCTACGAAAACGTGCTGAACCAAAACCAGAAAGACGTGTTCAACCCAAACCAGAGCCCCGACTTTGCGCTGACCCGCCGCTACGCGGCCGACTGGCAGAACAATTTCGTCCTGAGCGGAACCGACCTCGTCACGGCCGGGATCTCCCTCGAGGACGAACGGACCGCCTCCCTGGTTTTTGGCACGGCCTACGATGCCCACACCTGGACCCGGTCCATCTATGCCGAAAACGACTGGCACTGGCATCGCTATCGCCTGCTCGCCACCTTGCGGCACTCCGATAACGAGAGTTTCGGCTCCCACAACGAATGGAACCTCGGCGGCACGGTCTTTCTCACCCCCGCAAGCCGGATCACCGTGAGCTGGGGCAGCGGGTTCCGGGCCCCGAGCGCGGAAGACCGCTTCGGTTTCGGGGGCAACCCCAACCTGGCCCCGGAATCCTCCCACGAGGTCGATCTCGGTTTCCACCAGGAAATGGGCGTGTACGGTCACTGGGGCATCGACCTGTTCCAGGACACGATCACGAACCTCATCGTCTACCTCGGACCGACGGCGCAATACCCGGAGGGGATCAACGAGAACGTGGACCAGGCCCGGATCCGCGGCGTCGACCTCAGCTACGGGGCCGGGTTCGGTCCCTGGCGCCTCCGCGCGGAGGCCGTCCTCCAGGATCCCCGTGATCTCGTGAGCGGCGCGCAACTGGCACGACGCGCAAAGCGCTCCCTCACCACCGCCCTGCACTACCACTGGGCGGGGGGATACGCCGGCATCGAATGGCTGGCCTCGGGGCCCCGGCCCGACTCCCCGTACACGACCACGATCGACCCCGGTTACGTCGTGACGGACGCGGTGGCCGGGATCGACCTGTCGCGCCACTGGAGTCTCCAGGCGAGCCTCGTCAACCTGTTCAATGTCCGCTACACGCAGGTGGCCGGCTATAACACGGAGGGACGGGCAGTCTTTTTTCACGTACTCTGGCACTATTGAAGGGGAAGCCGGAGGCCACCATGGGCTATCGCCTGAGCAAGATCTACACCCGGACCGGCGATGACGGGACGACCGGGCTGGGCAACGGGGAACGGGTTTCGAAAACCGACCCGCGGGTCGGGGCGTATGGCGCGATCGACGAGCTGAACAGCGTGCTCGGCTGGGTGCGCAGCCATTCGCTGCCTGCGGAAATCGATCTTCTCCTCGTGAACGTGCAGCATGCGCTCTTTGACATCGGCGCCGAGATCGCGACCCCCGGCCTCCCCCCCCTCCTCCCGACGGAGGCCACCCGGTCGCTCGAAGCGGCCATCGACCACCACAACGCCACCCTGCCCCCCCTGGCCGAGTTCATCCTGCCGGGCGGCGGGCCCTGCGCGTCCGCCCTCCACATCGCGCGCACCGTCTGCCGCCGGGCTGAACGGGAAGCCTCTGCCGCAGGCGACGCGGTGACGCCGGAAAACCGGCGTTACCTCAACCGCCTCTCGGACCTCCTGTTCGTGCTGGCCCGCTGCCTCCTCCGCGAGGAAGGCGGCCGGGAGGAACTCTGGCACCACAAGCGGAACAACACGACCCCCGAAGGGCCCGGAGGCATGGGCGAGCACCTCTAC
>JAKARN010000202.1 GCA_021828425.1 Pseudomonadota bacterium
GATCTCCCTGCTCCTGCTCCCCCTGTGCGTGATTTTTGCGGCACCGGCTTTCGCCACCCCGCCGGTTCACCCGGGAGGGGGCAGCCCGCCCATCCACGTTCGTGCCCAGCGTCTCAACGTGACGGGACCCAAGGGCAAGCCCAGTGAGGAGTTGTTCACCGGCCATGTCCTGTTGAGCCAGGGCGATGTCATCCTGCATGCGGACCGGGTCCGCATGCAGCTGTCGCCGGGAGGCGGACTCGTCCAGGCCACGGCCTGGGGGCAACCCGCCCATTTCGTGCAGAAACCGCCCCAGGGGCCGATCACCCGGGGTCACGCGCTCCAGATCGTCTACCGGGCAGTCTCGAATACCTACACCCTGACCGGCCGGGCCTCGCTCACTCGCGGCACGGAACATGTGCAGGCCCACCGGATTGTCTACGACCGCACCACGGCCACCGTCGAGGCCTTCCAGGCACCGGGCGGAAAACGGGTCTCGATCGTGGTCCCGGAGGCTCGCCATCCCCATCATCCTCCCCATCATCCCCCGCGGCATTGAACCGTCTCACCGCCCACGGGCTTTCGAAGCGGTACCGGCGCCGCCCGGTCGTCGAGACGGTCGATCTCGAGGTGACGAGTGGGGAGGTGGTCGGGCTGCTCGGACCGAACGGGGCCGGCAAGACCACGACCTTTTACATGCTGGTCGGCCTGATCCGCCCGGACCACGGGCACATCCAGCTCAACCAGCGCGATCTGACCCACCTGCCGATCCACGAGCGATCCCGGCTGGGCCTGGGCTATCTGCCGCAGGAGGCCTCCATCTTCCGGAAACTCACCGTCGAGGAAAACCTGCGGGCCGTCCTCGAGCTCCGGACGGAGCTTTCCGCGAGTGAACGCAACCAGCGGCTGCTCACCCTGCTCGAGGAACTGCATGTCGGGCATCTCTCCCACCATCTGGGCATGAGCCTGTCCGGCGGTGAGCGCCGCCGGGTCGAAATTGCGCGGGCGCTCGCGGTCAATCCGAAGTTCATGCTCCTGGACGAGCCCTTCGCGGGTGTCGATCCCTTGTCCCTCCTCGACATCCAGCGCATCATCCAGCACCTGACGAGTCTCGGGATCGGCATCCTCATCACCGACCACAACGTACGCGAGACGCTCGGCATCTGCCAGCGCGCCTACATCCTCAACGGGGGACGGGTCATCGCCCAGGGCCCATCCCGGGAAATTCTCGAGAATCCGGAGGTCCGGCGGGTCTATCTCGGGGAGCATTTCCAGCTCTGAGCCATGGGCTTAGAATCAGGGACGAACCCCCTCCAGCCCGCCCCTTGAAAACGAGTCCCGGTCTCTCGCCACACCTCGCAACCCGTCTCACCCTGAGCCCCGAGCTCAGGCAGATGATGGCGCTCCTGCCGCTCTCGGCCCTCGAGTTGACCCAGCACCTGAGGACGCTGGCCCAAACGAACGTCTTGCTCGAGGTTCTGGAAACACCCGCCACCCTGGACGGGGTCCCGGAAGGGCCCGGACCCGAAGAGCCCGCAGCGACCGCGGATCCCGCCCCGGACCGGCCCGCGGCCGGCGAGAGCAGCGGGGAGGGCGGCCCCGAGCTTCCGGCGCCAGGGGAGGAGGACTGGTTCCCCGAAGCCCGGTCGTCCCGCCCGCACCCGGGGGGGGAGACCGAAATCCCCCAGCGCGAAACCCTGATCGACTACCTGCTCTGGCAACTTGACCTCACCACCCTGGATCCGCGGGAACGGGCCATCGCCTGGGCGGTGGTGGAAGGGATCGACGAGGCGAGTGGCTATCTCACGCTCTCGGATGAGGAGATCCAGTCGGGCCTTGCGGCCGGATTCACCGTCCAGCCCTCCGAAATCGAGTCCGTCCGCAGGCGCGTCCAGTCGCTCGATCCGGCCGGCGTGGGCTCGCGGACCCTGGTCGAGTGCCTCAAGGTGCAGGTCGAGCTCTTGCCTTCCGACACACCGGGACATGCCCTGGCCCTGCGCTGGCTCACGGAAGATCCCGAATCCCTGTCTCAAGGCGCGCGGGTGGGCGTGGCCCGCAGGCTCGCCGTCCCGATCAAGGACCTCGAAGCCGCCTGGGCCCTGATCCGTTCCTTGAAGCCCCGTCCGGCCGATGGCTATCTCCGGAGCCCGGAGATGGCCGACTACGTCGTCCCGGACCTCCGGGTTGCCCGCTGCCCGGATCCCGGTCGCTGGGTCGTGAGCCTGGAGGCCCGGAACCTGCCCCAGCTCCGGCTCGATCCGGCCCTGCACAGCTGGTTCAAGGATCCGGCGCACCGCCACCAGGCCCTCCGGACCCAGATGCGGGAAGCCCGCTGGCTGATCCGGGGACTCGAGCTGCGCAACCAATCCCTGGTTCGCCTGGCCCAGGCCGTGGTCGACCATCAGGAGGCTTTTTTCACGGACGGCGAGACGGCACTTCGCCCCTTGAGCCTCCGGCAGATCGCCGCGGTGGTCGGACTCCATGAAACCACGGTCTCCCGCCTCGTCCACGGCAAGTACCTCGCGACTCCGCGCGGACTCATGGCCCTGAGGCGCCTGTTCTCGGTTCCGCTGGCCACGGAGACCGGCCCCGAGACCTCCGCCGCCGCGGTCCGGGCCCGGCTCCGGGCCTGGCTCGAAACCGAGGATCCGGCCCATCCGGCCACGGACGATCATCTGGCTCACCGCCTCGCCCAGGAGGGTATCATGATCGCACGACGGACGGTCGCCAAGTATCGCGAGTCGCTCGGTTTCCCCCCGTTTCGCGAACGCCTGAAGACGCCTTCCCCCTGACCGGAGATTGACCCATGCAGATCACTGTAAGCGGACACCAGCTTGAACTCACCCCGGCCCTGCGTCGCTATGCCGAGGACAAGATGAGCCGGCTCGAACACTATGAACCGCTTACGGATCTTCACGTGGTGCTCCGGGTCGAGAAGAAGACACACAAGGCCGAGGCGACCGGCCACAATCGGGGGCATACCTTCCACTGTGACGCCACGGCGGACGACCTTTACGCCGCAATCGACGAGCTCGCCGACAAGCTTTCCGCCCAGCTTTGCCGCGACAAGGAAAAGCGCACGAATCACCATGTCCATGGGCGCTGAACGACCGGTCAACCCCCCCCCTTCGGAGGATCCGCCCCGACTGGTTGTCCTGAGCGGCCAGTCCGGATCCGGCAAGTCCGTCGCCCTGCACGAACTCGAGGACGCCGACTTCTACTGCATTGACAACCTGCCGCCCGACCTGCTCGAAAACGTCATCGTAAAAACCCTGATGAGCCACAAACCGCTCTACCACCGCCTCGCGGTGGGCATCGACGCGCGCAGTCACGACCTCGACCTCAAGCCGGTGGTGGAACAGTGCCAGAGGTTGCGGGAGCGGGGGGTCACTGCGCTCGTGGTGTTCCTTCATACGGCCGAAGACGTGCTCATCCGGCGCTACAGCGAGACCCGCAGGCGCCATCCGCTCACCGGAGGCGGCACCTCGCTGCTCGATGCCATCCGGCAGGAGCGGGATCTTCTCGCCCCCCTGTCGGAACAGGCCGACCTCGTGATCGACACCAGCCGCAAGACGGTTCACGAACTGCGGTCAGAGGTCAGGGACCGGGTCGCCCGGCACGGCGGCGGATCCCTCGTCCTCCTCTTCGAATCCTTCGCCTACCGGGACGGCGTGCCGCTCGATGCCGACCTGGTCTTCGATGCGCGCTGCCTGCCCAACCCCTACTGGGAGGCCGGACTGCGGGCCTGCAACGGGAACGATCCCATGGTGCGCGATTTTCTCGAGCGCTTCGGTGAGACGCACGAGTTCGTCCAGGACATTGCCCGGCTGGTCAGCAAGTGGCTTCCGGCCTACGAGACCCAGAACCGCAGTTATTTCACGGTGGCCATCGGCTGCACTGGGGGCCGGCACCGCTCGGTCTATGTCTCCGAGGCACTGGCCCGGTTTTTTGACGCAGTGCCGCGCCCGACCCTCGTGCGCCACCTCAAGCTGGATCCGGAGTCCCAGAACAAGCGGTAGACAATCGCGCTG
>JAKARN010000203.1 GCA_021828425.1 Pseudomonadota bacterium
TTCTCCCGGACGCGATCCTCCGGACCAAGCAGCTCTTCTAGGCCCTCCTCCGACTCGTAGGGTGTTTCGGGCCGGGTCCGCCTCAGGAGATCCAGGCACTGCCGCCGCGTGATCACGATGAGCCAGCTCCAAGCACGCCCCCGCAGCGAATCGAAGCGCTCGGGATGCTTCCACAGTTTGAGGTAGAGCTCCTGCACCACTTCCTCCGCGCTCGCCCGGTTGCGAAGCATACGGTAGGCGACGCCCAGAAGACGGGGGGCCGTGGCCTCGTACAGGGGCTCAAAGGCGGCGGCCTCACCGCGGCTGAAACGCTCCAGCAGCTGATCCAGGGATGAATCGTCGTGCATTTCCGGTCCTGGCCTGAAACGCTGTCATCATACCGACGGTCCGCAGGGACTCGCAACTGGAGCGTTCCGGAGGCCGGTCAGGGCATGAGCACCCGGTTGATGACCTGGATCATGCCGTTGGATTGATCGACATCATAAATCGTGATGTCGGCCAAATGCCCCTGGGCATCTCGAACCTCGAGGTTGCGGTTGCCATTCCGGACGATCCAGAGGGATTGCCCCTCGAGCGTCTTCAGGGCGAACCGCCCCCCGGACTCGCGGACCCGATGCATCAGTCGGGCATAATCCCAGCGTCCGGCCACCACGTGGTAGAGAAGGATTTTCCGGAGGGTGGGTCGCTCCGCCGGCGTCAGCAGCTTGGCCAGAGTACCTTGGGGCAGCCGCCGGAAGGCCGAGTTGGTCGGGGCAAAGACCGTGAACGGGCCGGGGCCCTCCAAGGCGTTGACGAGTCCAGCGGCCTCGACCGCCCGGACCAGAAGGGTATGGGTACGGGAATGCACCGCATTCGCGACGATGTTACGCGAAGGATACATGGCATGCCCGCCGACGTACGTGATGGGGGCTCCAGCCCATGCGGCCGGCAGGAACAAGAGGCCGCCCAGGGCAACCATACTGCGTTTCAAAAAGCTTTTCATGATGAACACTCCAGAGGTGGGATGAAAGGTCGGCGGACAATCCACCGCCCTTGATTCCATTACGCACGACCTGCCGGAAAGGATGCAGGTGGATCCGGGTCTTCGGTTCTGGCTGCGGGAAGGAGTGCACTCCCCATCCACATCTCGTCGCTATGGTCCTTGTGAAGTTTGTGTGCTTTATCCAGGAGCTCGCCCCACTCCCGGTCTTTTTTTTTCTACTGAAAGAAAGAAAGAAAGAAATTGAGAGGAACGTCAGCCTCAGTTGGGGTTGATGCCCCGGAGATCGAATTGCGTTGACAAGCCCCCACGGGTGGCGGGGTCAACCGTCCTCCGCAAACCCGGGCCTTGGTACAAATCCTCTGAGGACCGGTCGGTGCTTTCTCACTTCGGACTCAAAACCGCCGGATCGTGGATTCTTCCGCTTCGATCAGAAGCTGGGCAAGGCTGAGCTGGATCATCCGCGATTTGCTTTGCATGAGGTCGAGCAAGACCCGCGCTTCGGCCCTCTCGCGGTTTTGGATCGCATGAGCCAGCAAGGAGGCGGTGCGGTGAAAAGTCGTGTGCATCGTGTCAAGCTGCTCGAAAGCCGAGGATTGCGCAAGCGAGGCGTGCCCCGCGCGTTGTGCGGCGATCCACTGGCCAAGCGTGCAACGGTCATTGTGAGCGACGGCCTCGGGGTCAATTCCATCCTGATCCTGGGCCAAAGCGGCTTTGAATCGCCGGAGCCATTCCTCGTGCGCTTTCAACGCGTCGCTCACCCTGAGGCCATGGAAAGCCTGACCCCCGGGGAGAGTTTTGGTTGGCTCGCCGCGGAGGGTGGCCCGCAACCAATCATAGAGTTTCATGCGTTCTCCCACTTCTTCATCACAAGCGTGACAAGAAAAAATAAGCCAATGGATTCATTGACGAAAATCATGAGCGCGCGGACCACACCAAAAGCTCCCAATCTGTCGGAAATCTTTCCGGACATGGGGACTCAAACGGTCATCCGCATCTCCCCCACTACGTACGAGAGACGGGAAAGGATGCAGCAAGGCTCCATTCTCTGGCCAGGCTTCCGGGAAAACCCATTCTGTTCCCCGTGCCGGATCCGTCAGCGGAGCCCGCGGCCAGGGTCAGCCCGGGGTCCCCCGTCTCAGCTGGCGGCTCCGTCCTCCGGCGAGTCTGCGGGAAGGGAGGGAACCTGGGGGGCGGTATCCACCGGCTCGGGCGTGTCGAGGTTCGTCTCCGGCGAAGCCGCGCCAAGGTCCTCGAAACGTCGGAGCGTGACCAGGAAACGGCGCTCAAGCGAGGCGACCGAGTCATTATAAATACGCACGAGCCGGCTGAGTCCCTCTCCCACTCCCCGCCAGTGCTTGACCAAAAGCGAGTCACGGGCATGAAGCGTCCGGGCGAGGGCGGCCACTTCCTCGGCGTGCCGGCTCAGGGCCTCCTGGCGCCAGCCGTAGGCCATGACCTTGAGCAGCGCAAGCAGGGTCGTCGGATTGGCGAGGACCACCTTGCGCTCGAATGCGTATTCGATGAGCCCGGGTTCGGCCCGCAGGGCCGCACTGAACAGCATCTCCCCCGGCAGGAACAGGACCACAAACTCGGGCGCCGGCTGGAAATGCTGCCAATAGGATTTGGCCGCCAGTTCATCGATATGCGAGCGGATCTGGCGTGCATGATCGCGCAGGGCGCGCTCGGCCGCCTCTCCCGTGCTGTTCTGGAACTCGAAATACGCCTCGATCGGCGCCTTGGCATCGACCACCACCCGTTGGCCGCCGGGCAGGCGGACGATGAGGTCGGGCCGGAGTCGTCCCTCCCCGGTGGTGGTGCTCGGCTGTTCGATGAAATCGCAGTACTCGACCATGCCGGCCATCTCGATGATGTTGCGGAGCTGCATTTCACCCCAATGACCGCGGGCCATCGGCTGGTGGAGCACACGGGACAGCTCGCGGGTCTCGTTCGCGAGCGTAGGCAGCTGGATCTCGGACAACGAGCGCAGCTGCTCGAGGAGTGTCGCCTGGCCCTGGATCCGCGCCTGCTCGAAACGTTCGACCTTGGTCTCGAAACGGCCCAGGGATTCGGTCAAGGGCTTGACCCAGGACTGGATGGCCTCGGCCCGCTGGGTGAAACCCGTTTCCTGTGCCTTCTGGTACTCGTCGAAGACCCCCCGGGCCAGTTCGAGAAACTTCCGGTTGCTCTGCTCCAGGGCCTCGGCCGAATGGGTCCGGAAGACCTCGGCCAGGTGACGCTCCGCCTCGCGGAGAACGGCCTCCTTCTCCGCCGCCTGGCGCTGCAATTGCTGGACCCGTTCCTCGAGCGTGGCGACGTCCCGGTTGAGGCGGACCTCGCCCTCCCGGGCCCGGATCCGGACCAGAAGCCACCCCCCGGCCAGCCCCAAGACGAGTCCGAGGATTCCTGCGAGCAGTGCCCCTGTCATGATCCAGCCTCTCCGTCGTCCGGACGGAACCCGCCCGGTTCAACCGTGTATACTAGCGCCCCGCGCGTCCCCCTGGTGCCACCGTGTCCCTGTCCTTGCGCAATGTCGCCATTGTCGCCCATGTGGACCATGGCAAGACCACACTCGTCGACCAGCTCCTCCGGCAATCCGAAACCCTGGCCGCCCGGGCGGTCCTGCCGGACCGTGCCATGGATTCCAATGAGCTCGAACGGGAGCGCGGCATCACGATTCTCGCCAAAAACACCGCCATCCGCTGGCATGGCCACCGCATCAATATCGTGGACACCCCGGGACATGCCGATTTCGGGGGTGAGGTCGAACGGGCACTCGCCATGGTGGACTCGGTCCTGCTCCTGGTCGATGCCCTGGACGGACCCATGCCCCAAACCCGTTTCGTCACCCAGAAGGCGTTGGCCCGGGGCCTGCACCCGATCGTCGTCGTGAACAAGATGGACCGTCCCGGGGCCCGTGCGGAATGGGTGGTCAACCAGGTCTTCGACCTGTTTGACCGGCTGGGGGCGAGCGAAAGCCAGCTGGACTTCAAGGTGCTCTACACCTCGGCACTGACCGGCTGGGC
>JAKARN010000204.1 GCA_021828425.1 Pseudomonadota bacterium
GATCATCATCGAGACCGAAATCTGGCCTACCCTCATCCACCGGGCTTCGGAGCGGGGCATCCGCATGGCCATCGTCAACGGCCGGATCTCCGACCGGTCGCTCGGACGATATGAGCGCTTTTTGCCGCTTTTTGGTCCTGCCTTGCGCAGGCTGGATCGGATCTGGGCCCAAAACGAGATGCATGCCCGGCGCTTCATTGCACTGGGGGTGGATCCCGACCGGGTCCGTCTGGGTGGCAACCTGAAGTTGAGGGGGCGACCCTCGGCCGAGGCAGCTGAAAAAGGGCAGGTCCTGCGTCTTGAGATCTTGGGCGGGCATCCCGCTTGGATCGCCGGCAGTGTCCGGGAGGGAGAAGAGCGCATGATGCTTGAAGCCCAGCAGTGGGTACGGACCCGCCTACCGCAAGCGATTGCCGTTCTGGCCCCTCGACATCCGGAGCGGGCGGAGGCGATTCAAGCCGAAAACGAAATCTGGAGACTCCCCTTGGCCCGTCGCAGCCTCGGTCAGGTGCCGGAGCCGGGCGGGATCCTGGTCCTCGACACCATTGGGGAACTGACGGCGTTCTACGCTGCGGGGGATGCCGCCTTCATCGGAGGGAGCCTCGTGCCGCTCGGCGGTCACAACCTGATCGAGGCCATCGAACAGGGTTGCCCGGTGATCATGGGGCCTTCCCATGGGAACGTCCGTGAAGCCGTCGACCGGCTCGTCCAAGCGCGGGCCATGGCCATCATCCAGGATCCGGATGAATTGGCACGCGAGGTCCTGACCCTCTTGACCCAACCGGTCGAACGGGCGGACCGGGCCGAACGCGCCCTGCAGATCATCACCGAGGCCCGAACCGGTCAAGACAGCCTCGTGGCGACTCTTCTGGATTGGTGGCGGCAGATCCGGTCCGCTGCAGCAGAGACGGGTCTGCGGAGCTCAATGCAGGAGAAAGTGGTTGATTGACTGAATCACCGCAGGCGTGAGCGTTCCGGCATCCTGGTCCAGGGTCAAAACCGCGATCAGGTAGTTGTAGCGGCTCAGGGCGTAGCTTTCCTCGGCCGTGAGCAGGGTCTGACGGGCCGTCAGGACATCGACCATGGTCTGCGTGCCGACCTTGTAACCCGCTTCGGTTGCCCGGAGGGCGATCCGGCTCGAGCGCACGCTCTGCTTGAGTGCCCCGACCTGTGCCATCTCCGAGATCACGGACAGGAAATCGGTCCGTGTGCTGGAAACCGTTGTCCGCTCGGTGGTGGCGCTTTGGGCGAGGTCAGCCTCATACTGGTAGCGCGCCTGCCGGGCCCGGGAGGCAATGAGTCCGCCCGAATAGATTGGCCAACTGAGATCGATCCCGAGCACGTTGGTGTTGGTCCCGGAAATAGCGGGTGCCGAGAGAGAAGCCGTTGGCGAAGCTTGGGATGACGTGCCGGTCGTAAAACTGCGACCGTGGCTCAGCACGAGGTCAAGGGAGGGATAGCCTTGGGCTCGCTGTACGCGAACATTGGCGTGCCCGGCCTTGGCTGCCAGCCGTGCCGCGATCAGGCTTGGGTTCTGGGCGAGAGCCTGGCTGATCCAGTGGTTGAGATTATCCGGCTCGGGCCGGGCAAGTGGCAGCTCGCGAACAAGCGGACGCAGATGAACGACGGGGACGCCGATCAGGGCCTCGAGTGCCTGTTTGGCGGTCGTCAGGCTGAGTTTGTCGGCAATGACCTGGGCGGCGGCCTGATCATAGGAGGCCCGGGCCTGCTCTGCCGCCGTGACCGGTTGAAGCCCCACCTTGTATTGCTCTTCCGCCAAGGCCAGCTGGCTCGCGAAGGCTTTTTCCGCAGCCCGTTGTGCCGCGAGGACGTCCTCGGCGTAGAGCACGTTGAAGTAATCCTGGCTCACGGCAAGGAGGATGCTTTGGATGGAGGCGTTGAGTGTGGCCAGGGCTTCCGCCCCGGTCAGGTCCGCCTCATGCAGAGACTGCCAGTCTGCCCAGTTGAAAAGGGTTTCGGTGAGCTGTGCCGTGTAGGCCCGGGTGGGAGTGTTCGAGGCACTGAGACCTGTGAAATAGGCGAACTTGTTGCCGGGAATCGAAAAGCTGGAAACCCGGGTCGAGTCTGTATTGACCTGGGTCAGGGAGGCGGACAGGCTCACCTGCGGCAAGAGAGCGGCCAAAGCCTGGGGACGTGCCTCCTCGCTGGCCTTGGCGATGGCCAGTGCCTGCTGATACTGGGGATCGTTGTGCAAGGCCAGCTGGTAGACCGTCCAGAGATCCATGGTCCGGCCGGGTGGGCTCAGGCCGAGCAGGAACAGTACAGCCGGAAGGAGGGGGAGAAGGGCGAAGCGCGATCGCATCAGATAAACCTCAGGCGTTTTACTGGAGTATATCAGTATTCATCAAGTCTGGAAAGTTCCAGGCACGAAAGACCGCTCGATCAGGAAAACCGGAAATCCGGGGGTTGAGGGGCGTTTTTCAGCGGGGGAATGCGGGTTTCAAACAGGCGCGTCTCCTCGAAAGAAGCACTGTCGCCCAGGCGTCGGATGAGGCGTGCACTCTGGACCAGGTTCGTGCCGAGAACCATGAACAGACGTCCATCCACTTCGAGAGCCTTGTAAAAACTGGTTTCCGGCAGATAGAGCGACCCCGTCAGGGCAATGGCATCAAAGCGTTCCTCCAGGAGTGGTGCCGGAAGAGCATGACCGTCGGCGGCAAGGTACCGGATCGGTTGGCGGAGCCCGAGTGCCTGGTGACGCTGCTTCGCGGCTTGAATGAAATCCGGATGGAGGTCCACTGTGGTAAGTTCCCGGCCGAGGCAGGCGAGACAGGCGGTCAGGTATCCTGAACCCGTGCCGATTTCCAGGATCCGTTCCCTTCCGACCAGACCCAGGGCTTGGGCCAGTCGAGCCTGAAAGGAAGGGGTCAGCATCGCCTCGCCATGATCCAGGGGAATCTCGCAATCGGCATAGGCCAGTTTTTGGAATGTGTCGGGGACAAAGATCTGGCGGGGAATCTCGTCGAAAACCGCAAGCACGGCCGGGTCCAGAACCCCGCCGGCCCGGATCTGCTGTTCCACCATCTGGTGGCGGGGCGCGGTTACATTGAAGTCGAGCATGGAACGACTGGGTGGCGCGACTGCTCAGCGCTCAATGGTAGCATAGGACCTTCCCCAGGCGGACGCGTTGACGGACACAGAGAGCCGCATGACCACGGAAAAAATGAAACGAAGCCGACGACGCACGGGGAAGGGAGGGGATAGTGGCGGTTCGGGGGATTTTCCCTTCGGCAGCCGTTCCTCTGTTGTGGTTTTGGGACAGCCGAGGACTTGGCTACGGGATTTTTACTACTGGCTGCTGACCACCCGCTGGAGCTGGTTTCTCCTGTTTGTCTTCGGTGTCTACATTCTGGTCAATTGTGTGTTCGGCCTCTTGTTCTGGCTGGATCCGGGCGGGATCGCGAATCTCGCTCGGGGCTCGTTCTGGGATGCGTTTTTTTTCAGCACCGAGACGCTCACGACCCTGGGTTCGGGTTTCTGGTATCCGGCCGACCGCTATAGCGAAGTCCTGACGGCTCTCGAACCCATGATGGGTCTCATGGGCCTCGCGCTCGTGACGGGTGTGATGTTTGCCCGGGTTTCGCGACCCTCTTCCCGGATCCGCTTCAGTCGCCATGCGCTCATTACACCATTTCAAGGGACCCCGACTTTGGTGTTCCGTCTGGCCAACAGTCGCCATAATCTCATCACAGGAGGGACCCTGGGTGTTTATCTCATTCGTTCTGAAAAAAGCCGAGAAGGACGGGCACTCCGCCGCATCCACGAACTGCCGCTGGTGAGGTCGCAGACACCGCTGTTTGCTCTCACCTGGCTTGTCATGCACGAGATTCGCCCGGGCAGCCCACTGGCTGCTTTCATCGATCCGGACTCGTTCCCTCCCGGGGATGACGATACCTTTATCCTGGTCAACTTTACCGGGCATGACCGGACCTTCGGCCAGGCTGTCCATGCCCAGCACCTCTACCGGATGGGCG
>JAKARN010000005.1 GCA_021828425.1 Pseudomonadota bacterium
CGATCTCCACCTGGCCCGGTACGGCATAGCCATAGGTGCCGCCGGTCAGTTGTCGGGTGTGACTCAGTTCCAGCCGGAGGGTGGGGAGATATCCGCCCCGTGCGGCGGATACCGAAGCACGCGCGGAGCGGGCCTTGAGGCGGGCGGCAAGCACCGTGGGGTTCGCCTCCCGGGCTTCGCGGATCCATGCACGGGTGCTGCGGGGAGGAAGCGGGATCGCGGGTAGTCTCCCGGTTCTGGACGGGATCTCCGGGGGAAATGACGGACCGGTGAGTTCCGCGAGCGCCGCATCGGCCTTGCGAAGTTCGTGACGGGCCGTGATCACCCGGGCTTCGGCACTCGCTTTGGCGGATCGGGCCTCTTCGTAACCGATGATCCCACGGAGTCCCGACTGGTGCCGGTCCCGGGCCTGGCGGGCCTCGAGTGCGAAGGCGGCCTCGGTCGCCCGGGTTGCCGCGAGCTGTGCCTGGGCGACGCCCACGGCCAGATAGCGGCTGACCAGCGTCTGCATGAGCTTCATGCGTGTTGCGTCATAGGTCGCGGCGGCAGCCGCCACCCGGGCATTGGCCGCGGCGAGTTTCTGGATGGCTTCCCAGTTGAAGATCGGTTGACTGAGCGTGACCGTCCAGTAGCTCTGGCTGATGTTTTCCGATTGTTCGACGGTCAGGAGATTGTTGCCGTAGAACTGGGGTCCCGCACTCTGGCCGTTCGTATAGGCCTGGTTCGCATCCAGGCTGAGCCGGGGCAGGAGCCCCGCGAGTGCGGAGGGATGCCGGGTCCGGGTGGCCGCGAGGCGTGAGCGGGCTTCTCTGAACTGGGGGTTGTAGATCCGGGCGATCTGCCAGGCGGCCCACAAGGAGCCCGGAGGAGTTTGCAGCTTCTCGGTTTGGGCGTGGGCCCCGGGGTTCAGGGCGAGGGCCAGGAAAAGTGCGGCGCCGAAGGTTGGGGCGGGAGTCCGGCGCCTTTGGGAATGATGGGAGGAGAGACGGGGCTGCTGCATGGATCAGCCATGGATGCGGATGTGGCGTGCACCCGCGAAACCTGAGGTGTCCGAGACAATGACCCGTTCGCCGGGTGCCAGTCCTTTCAGGATCTGGATCGCATTGCTGGAGGCGCGTCCGAACCGGACCATGACCGGGATGGCTTCGCGGCCATTGTGTCTCAGCCGGTAGAGCACCATCGTTTTATGGCCGGCGCTGTAGGCCGGCCGCTCGACATAGACCGCATCGCTGAGGGTCGTGATCGTGATGATGCCGTTGATGGCGAGGTTCGGACGGGCATCTGCCGGAAGGGGGGGCTTGGGTTCGGCGTCAACCGTGACGGTTCCACCCTGAACGGAAGGTGAAACGCGGGTCACGACCGCAAGGAGATGCCGTTCCGATCCCGTATCCAGCGCGAGATTGACGCTCTGGCCGAGGGCCACTTCCGCGGCCTCGCTGGCCGGAACCTCGAGCCGGGCCTTGAGCGCGTGCATGCCGGCGATCTTGGCAATGCCACTGCCGAGAATCACGCGCTGGCCTTCCTGGACCGCGACACTCTGGACGACTCCGGCCAGTCCGGCCCGGACCTTGAGCGAGGCGAGTTCGTGCTCCTCGCTCCGCCAGGCCGCTTCCAGTGAATCGATCCGGGCCTTTTGGGCATGGATCTGGGCAGCCTCATTTTTCCGGAAATCGGCAATGCGCTTTTGGGTGAGTTCGACCTCTCGAGCGAGCGAGGCCGCTGTGAGACGGCTCCTCGTGTACTGGAGGGAACCCACCACCTGTTCGGCCAGGAGTCCCTTTTCCGCCCGGGCCTTGAGCCGGGCCGCTTGCGCTTCGGATTTGACTTGGGACAAGGTCTCTTCGAGGTTGAGCAGGTGATCGTCCAGGCCCGCCTCTTGGGAGACCAGGGAAGCCTGGGCATTGGCCAGCCGCGCCCGGGCCTCGATCACCTGGTCGCCGAGATCGGGGTTGGAAAGGACGGCCAGGATGCTTCCGGTTGTGACCCGGTCACCCGGTTCGACCCGGATCTCCTGGATCGTGCCGGGTGCCCCCGCGGTCACGACACGGATCTTCCGGGGAACGAGAGTGCCCGGTGCACTGACGGTGACGGAAAAGCGGCCTTTATGGACGGTTGCAATCCAGAGGTTGGCTTTCGAGACGCTGGGGCCGGCCGGAGCGAGTCTCAGGACGAAGATCGCACCCAGAAGCAGCACGAGAGCTACGGCCCCCGCCAACCCCCAGCGCTTGAGTTTCCGCCGCCGTCGTTCGGCCGGGGAGATCGCGATATCGATCACGAAAGGATTCCTCCGGGTTCACCTGATGTCCACCCGTTATCCAGCAGGTCTTGTGCCAGAGGGCCAGTTTATAAAAAATCATTTTTAATCATATTGTTATATTCATACCGAGGGGATTTGGAAAAAAAGCCTATCCCATCTATGGGACGAATCTGGTAGGCTCGTCCCAATGATGGGATCTAAACTCTGATGAACGGAACCGAACGGGAGCCCGGCCCGCGCCCGGTGCCCACGATCCTGGTTTCCGACGATCAGGCGGACGTCCGGGAATCTCTCAAACTGCTGCTCGAGGCGGAAGGCTACCGGGTGCAGGCTGCGGCCAACCCGGATGAGGCCCTGGATCGTGTCCGCTCGAGCCTTCCCGATGCCGTGATCCTGGACCTCAACTACCGAACGGATACCACCTCGGGCGAGGAAGGTCTCGAACTTTTGGGCCAGCTCCATGCCCTGGATCCCGCTTGTCCGATCATCGTGCTGACGGGCTGGGGGACGGCCTCCCTCGCGATCGAGGCCATGCGCCGGGGCGCACAGGATTTTCTCGAAAAGCCCTGGGACAATACGCGTGTCGTCTCGGTGATCCGGAATCAGCTGACACTCGCGCGGACCCGTCGGGATAACCGGCGTCTGGCTGCTGCAACGCGCGTGCTGACCGAAACCCCCCCGCCGCTGATCGGCCGTTCCGGGGTCATGCAGCGGGTTCTCGAAGAGGCGGGACGGGTTGCAGCCTCGAATGCCGCGATCCTGATCACGGGGGAAAGCGGAACCGGAAAGGGGCTCTTGGCGCGCTGGATCCACGAGCGCTCGCCTCGCGCCGATCGGCCCTTTGTCCGGGTCAATCTGGGCGGACTCGTCGACAGCCTGATCGAAAGCGAGCTCTACGGGCACGTCCGAGGCGCTTTCACGGATGCCCGTAGTGAACGGCTGGGGCGCTTCGAACTGGCCAACCAGGGCACGCTTTTTCTCGACGAAATCGCAAATCTGTCTCCCGTCTCGCAGGCGTCTCTCCTGCACGCACTCGAGGAAGGCCGGATCGAACGCGTGGGAAGTTCCACACCCATCCGGGTCGACGTCCGGATTCTCGCGGCGACCAATGTGGATATCCGGAGGGCTGTGGCACAAGGACAGTTTCGCGGAGATCTGCTCTACCGGCTCAATACGATTGAAGTCACCCTTCCCCCCCTCCGTGAACGGGGCGAGGACATTGAGCTCCTCGCATCGCATTTCTTCGCCGAAGCGGTCCGGCAGCATGGCAAGTCGCTCCGGGGCATAAGTCCCCGGGCGCTCGCGACGCTTGCCGGATACGACTGGCCGGGCAACGTCCGTGAACTCGGCCATGTCCTCGAACGGGCCGTCCTCCTGGCTGCCGGCGAATGGATCGAGCCGGCCGACCTTCGCCTCGTGCCGGCGGCCGGGCACGAGATCCCCTCCCTGGAAAACATGACCCTGGAGCAGGCGGAGCGCTATCTGGTTTCGCAGGCTCTGGAGCGGAGTCGGGGGGATGCCGAAGCGGCAGCCCGCCAGCTGGGTGTGAGCCGGAGTGCCCTCTATCGCCGACTTGCGAAGTACCGGCAATGAAAGGCCCGAAACTCGCCTGGGAAGTCACCCTCGGCGGCCTCGTGCTGGCTGCGGCCTTTCCTTTTGCTCTCCTGGCATTGCTCGACCTGGCCGGCTGGCATCCTCCATGGATCTTGGGTTTTGTGAGTTTCGCGGTGGCCTGGGGGATCACGTTCTGGGTCAGCCGGACCCTCGTCCGCTCCGTGGTCCGGCCGCTTCGGCTGGGCGCTGCCCAGCTCCAGGCCATCCGGGAGGGCGATTACTCGGTCCGGTCATCGGTCGCCGGGAAGGGTGTCCTGCGGGAACTTTTTGTCGAGATCAACCAGCTGAGCCACGAGCTCAGCGGGGTACGCCAGTCCGGCATCGAGTCCGATGCCCTCCTGGGACGTCTGCTCGGAAACATCGAACTCTCGGTTCTGGTCTTTGATCCCGATAACCGGCTCTCGGGTCTCAATCGGGCTGCGGTCAACCTCCTGGGCGAGCCGATATCGGTCTTGCGCGGCCGGGCGGCGGAGGATCTGGGACTGGCCGACTGGTTGCGGGAGGGTGGCCAGGTCTTCGTCGCGAACCGTCGGTTTTCGAGCGGGGTGGGCCCTTGGGAGGTGCGAACGCTCAAATTCCGTCGGGGCGGCCGGCCCCATACCCTCCTCGTAATGACGGATGCCAGCCGGACCCTGCGCGAGGAGGAACGGCGTGCCTGGCGCCGGCTGATCCGGGTACTGGGACATGAAATCAACAATTCACTGGGACCGATCGCGTCGGTGGCGGATACCTTGCAGGGACAGATTTCAGGGATTGGGGAGGAGGGCCGGCTCCGGGAAGGACTGGTGCTGATCGAGCGCCGTGCACGAAGTCTCACCCACTTCATTGGGCGTTACAGTGATTACGCCCGCATGCCCCCACCCCGTTTTGCACCGGTGGGGATCGGGCCACTGATCCGTGAAATTGCGGCGATGGAAGTTCCACAGCGGCTTCGTCTGGAGGAAGGCCCGGATGTCGTCATCCAGGCGGACCGGACCCAGGTCGAGCAGGCGCTGATCAATCTCCTGAGAAATGCGGTCGAAGCAGCCACTCCAAGCGAAGGATGGGTGACGGTCAGTTGGCAGGAAGTGGAGGACTTCGTGGTGATCGGGATCACAGACGAGGGACCGGGGCTGCCGTCGACCCAGAATCTTTTCGTGCCTTTCTTCACAACCAAACCCGGGGGGAGCGGAATCGGGCTCCTCATTGCCCGTGAGGTAGCCGAAAACCACGGTGGCCACCTCGAACTCAAAAACCGTAGTGGACAGCCGGGGGTTGTGGCCCGGCTTCATTTGGCCCAGACGCCCCGCCGTCCCGTGCCGGCCTCAGTCAGGCTTCAGTCTTGACCACCCGCAGAAGCCCTGTGGCCCCCGCATGAGGGAGGTTGAGCCTCCGTTCATCCGGCGCAACAGGAAAGCTCGGTGACATCCTGGCTGAAGGTCTGGGCACAAAGCTTGAGTCCCTCGGCCATGACGAGATAGGGGAAGAGGCTGTCCCCCCCGTTCTTGCACAGTCATGTGCTGGCGGATGGCCAACGCAGCGACCTGGATGATTTCTCCGGCTTCGGGTGCGAGGATCTGGGCGTCCAGTAGCTGACCTTCCAGGGACTCAGCGACCAGCTTGATGAAACCTCGGGTGTCAAAGTTGGCGAGCGCACGCGGGACGTGGTCCAGGGTCAGGATCCGGCTGTCCATGGTGAACCCCCGGGTCCGGGCAGACTCCTCGCTGAGCCCTGTGGTCGCCACCTGGGGGTGGGTGAAGACGACGGCGGGCACAGCCGTCAGATCGAGTGCGGCATCACCACCCAGCATGTTGATGGCCGCCCGGGTTCCGCTGGCGGCTTCGACATAGACGAACTGCGGCAGGCTGGTGCAGTCGCCGGCCGCATAGACTCCCTCCACCGAGGTCCGGAGGTGGTCATCGACGCGGATGGTGCCGCCAGGTCCGGTCTCGACGCCAGGGTTGTGGTGGTCGGCGTGGAAGGCATGGGAATCTCTCCTCGGTGGCTGCGACGGATTCGATGCGTCCCGCACGGAACGCGAGGGGTAGAATAAACCCGGTTCCTGGGTAGAGAGTCAAGCGGGATTCGCCAATTTCCCCCTTGTGCTGCGAAGGGTTTAGGAATCCGGTCAAGCCGGACCGGGTCGGTGCCGGCAAACGGATCCTTACATCTCCCCACTGACAGGAGGGAAACATGGCCAAAACGCCATTCATCGGGCAACTGGCGCAGGTTTGCGGGGTCCGGGTCACCACCATCCGTTTTTACGAACGCCGGGGGCTTTTGCCCAAGCCTCCGCGGGGAGCATCGGGGTATCGTCTGTACGGGGAGGCGGATCTCCGGCGTCTCCGGTTCATCCAGGAAGCCAAAACTCTGGGATTTTCACTGGGCGAGATTGCCGAGCTCTTGGCATTGCGTGCGGCTTCCGATACGAGCTGTTCCCGCGTCCGGGATCGGGCGATCGGGAAGATCGGCGAGGTTGAAAAAAAGATCCGGCAGCTCCAGCATTTCCGAGCAGCGCTTCGACACCTGGTTGCCCAGTGCGAGAGGGGAGGGACCAACGGAGATTGTCCGATCCTTGAGGCCATGGAGCATGCCGCGGTCACACCTCGCTCCAAAGCGGCCAAGTGCGCCCCCTCCCACTGACCGTCTGCTTCTCGGATAGGGATGCGATCTGCGGGAGGCGCCGACCCGGAGAGGAGGCAGCACTTGACCCGGTACCATGGTGAAAGGTTTAGAGTGGGTTCGAAAGTGGCCTGTTCTTGGAGAACGCGCATGAGCCCTCAAGGGACGAGATCATCGAGATGAGCCCGGAAAACGGGACCGGTCGCAGGAATCACTGGGAAGACGTGTACCGGAAGAAGCCGGAGAAGTCCCGGAGCTGGTTCCAGGCCTGTCCCGAGGTTTCACTTGATTTACTGGAAAATCAGCAGATTGGGAAAAACGAGGCCGTGATCGATATCGGCGGGGGTGACTCGCGACTGGTGGACCATCTTCTGGAGAGGGGGTACACCAACGTCTCGGTCCTCGACATTGCGGAAAGTGCCCTTGAGGCGGCAGGGGCGCGTTTGGGCCCCCGCCTCTCGGATCAGGTGCGGTGGATCGTGGCGGACGTGACCGAGTGGAGACCGGAGGGCCGCTACCGGGTATGGCATGATCGGGCCGTTTTCCATTTTTTGACTGATCCGGCTGACCAGACGATCTATCTCCGCAAGCTGGAGGAGGCCCTCGTCCCCAAGGCCATCGTCCTCATCGCGACCTTTAGCCTGGAAGGTCCCGAGCGTTGTAGCGGTCTTCAGGTGCAACGCTACTCACCGGAATCATTGGCTCGCCGGATGGGTCCCCGGTTCCGGATCCGGGATTTCCGCAAGGAGGATCACCAGACCCCTTCTGGTGTCCTCCAGCATTTCCAGTATTCGCTTTTTGAGTATGACCCGGGTTCCCCTTCCACTGGAGATCAAACATGATGCCTGCGCGCCATTTGTGGTTTCGAGTTCTATTGGCAGGAGTGCTCCTGTCCCCGATTGATCCCTTCGCTTTTGCCCACGGCCACCCCCAGGCGGGAACGCGCGTGCCGGATGCGGTATTCTTGACCGGAGGACGGCGGGTCTCCCTGGCTGCCTATCATGGCAAGAAAGTGATGCTCTGGCTGTTTTCGACCTGGTGCCCGAGTTGCCGGGCCGGACTTGAAACGCTCCCTCGAGACCAAAAACGCTTTCTCGCCGGGCATCTCCACCTGATCATCCTTGAAAACTACAAAAATGGGGGCTACCCGGGTCCCTCACTGAAAAAGATGAGGGATCGGTACGCGAAAGGAATCCGGGGGGTCTCAAACTGGACCTTCGGCCATGCCACTCGGGGTCTGGCCGCGCTCTACAATCCCCAGTCCTACCCGGATATTTTCTACCTGATCCGCCGGGATGGAATCATCCAGACCGTGGAGAGTGCTCCGACGGCACATCTCGCCACTGTCCTGCATTTTGCCAAGGGCAGGAGTCCATGAGAAACCCGGTGAGAAACCTGCTCCCGGCACTCCGCGAGGTTTTTTTCAATCGGGCGGCATGGGTGACCGCAGGTGTGAGTTTCGTGTTTTTTCTCTCGGTCTACCTCCTCACCCTGCCTGCGACCTTCACCGGCGGGATGATCGGATTCCGGGCGCTCGGGTTCCTGACTCCGGCACTCATCGGCTGGTCGCTTTTTCTGGCTTTCCTCTTGGGTCTCCTGGTTCCCATGACCGTCTATCTCTTGAGGCGTGGATACAGGGCCCGTGGCGCGACCGGAACGGCGGCCGGTGGAATCGTCATCAGCCTGCTTGCTCCCTTGCTCTGCTGCTCCCCGATTCTCCCGATCACCGTCAGTTTCCTGACGGGATGGATTCCGCTTCTGGCCGGAGGCGCCGGTGGATTCGTGCAGGGCTTTCTTGCGACTCATGAGAGTCTCATTTTTTCGATCACGGCCCTGATCCTTCTGGGCGCCATCTTGTGGGATGCCCGTGAAATCACCCGGGGTGTCTGCTGTGCGGTCCCGGCCGGATCGGGGGGGGGTTGATCACCCGGTTCGGCTTTGGGCCCGATTTTTCATGCTTTGTTTGAGGAGGTGCTTGTTATGAATAGATTGCTTCTTCCTTCTGCACGCGCTGCAACAGCCCGCCTTTTCGCGGTTCTGTTTCTGGCTGGGGCGTTGATTGTGCCCTCTGTGGCAGGGGCCCAGGTCCCGGGTGGTCTTCCAAAGGCCACCGTTCGCGCACACCGAAAAATGAAGATGCCGGCAGACATGATGCAGATGATGAAAAACGTGACATGGGTCAAAAGTGTGCAGGAAGCGCTTAATGACCACGGCGCGCATTTGCGGGTTGATGGCCTGTGTGGAATGCGGACGGTGAAAGCAATTCGTCGCTTCCAGAAGAGCCACGGTCTCAAGGTCACCGGCATGCCCGATCCCGCCACCCTGAAGGCGCTGGGGTTGGGCCACTGAGAAGATGAGCCGGGGGCCGCGTTCAGTACCCGGTCCCCGGCCTGAGGGACGAGAAGGGTTTCCGGAAAACGGGATGCGCGACGGTGGATTCCCATCGCCGTTTACAATGTGTGACGACCTTCAACGATGCACAGCATCTCGAGATGTGTCGCTTGTGGCCTCGCCTTCATTCAAATTCCCCGAGCCTGGTTCAGATGCCGAGGATGGGAAGATCACGCAGCGCTGAAAAGTCACGGTCATGAGTGACCAGCGCATCCGCGCCGATAGCCAGCGCGCTGGCGGCCAGGACTGCATCCGCCAGTTTCATTTTCGACGTGGCGCGGAGCCTGGCGGCGCTCTCGGCAAGGTCGGCATCGAGGTCTACGACGAACCAGGTTCGAAGTGTGCTTCGATAGCGCTCCGTTAGCTCCTCGTTCCGGGCGCATAAGGGTCCGGCGAGCACCTCCGCGATCGTCATGGTCGTGACTGCAAAGCGCGCAAGGCCCTTGTCGTGAGCTGCAAACACCGGTTTGAAAGCGGGGGCGAGTTCCGGATGGTCCTCGAGGACGTAGATGATCGGCGCCGAGTCGATCAGCAGGAGCGGGTTCTCCGGCAGTCCCTCCAGGCTCACCTGTTCCATTCGTTTCTCAGGCGACGCAGGGTTGTCCGGCTGTCACGGCCATAGAGCCCATGTCCGCTGCCGGCCAGGGGCAGCAGCGAGCGCTGTGCACTCGCCTCGGTCTGTGCTGAGATCGGCGCAAGTATGGCGATCGGCCGGCCGTGCCGGGTGATGATCGTTTGCCGACCGTGCTGCGCAGCGGTGAGCAGATCGGGTAGTTGACTGCGCGCTTCCTCGGCGCCTTTCCGTATCGGTTTCGTCATAGTGATCTCCAGAACCCATAAAGCGTACAGACTGTACGGTTCTGTGTCAAATGGGAACGGTCAGCGAAGGCCGCCGACTTTTGCTGTCGGCATCCTTGGGGGGTCGGAGGGAGCTTCAGGTCGCGAAGGCTCAATGATCCAAGCGTTCACGAGATCGTGCCACGCTCGACTGAGCGCCCTCTGCAACCCTTGTCCTTCCCGCTTCACCGTCGCGAGCAGCAAGGCAATGTCAGGCTCAGCGAGTGTGGCTGCAGTTGTTGCGTCGACGGCGATGTGGCCTACTACCTGACCCGAGCCTTGACTGTGGAACATGTAGAGCACTGGCACCGGACCATTGACGTGGCGGCGTTCATGCACAGCGCAGCGCGCCCGATACCAGCCGCTGTCAATCCAAGACGCATCTCCGCCGCATATCGCGTCATCGTCAGGGTGGCAAGTTGTCGGGGTTAAGGCTCACCTTCCGTCGGCATGGTTTTTCCCGTCCTGGTTCAATCGTAGGCTCGTCTTTCTCACCTGTATAATGGCCGCGGGGCTCGGGCACGAGCATGCGCGGTCACGGTGCGTGCTTGTGCAGGCGGGGTCCTTGTGGAAAAAGGCCAAGGAGTCATTGCTCCCGGCCTTGCATGAGGCATGATCAGGAAAGAGTTGGACTCGAGGAGAGTTTCAATGAGTACGGAATCAAAGATCCAGGACAACTGGCGTCTCCGGTTCATCGATGAAACCGACGATGCACTTTTGTTGACCGATGGAGACATCGTTTTGGATTGCAATCAGCGGGCTGTCGCGCTTTTCCGGTGCGGGGAAAGCAACCCGCTGGTTGGATTGTCATTGTTGGATCTGACGCCAGACCACCACTCCATACTGGTGGCCTGCGATGAGGATACCGGGGGTGCGGTTACGGGAACCCATACGGATGGCTTGGTGCGTCGGGATGGGGAGCACTTCACGGCCCTTGTGTCGGTGAGTGTTCTGGTGGATCCGAGTTCACGTGCATTTGTCATCAGCCTGCGTGATATCACCAGCCGGCTCGTAGTTCAGCAACAGGACGGACGACTGGAGCAGGCTTATCTGATGACGCTGTTCGAGCGATCACCCGAAGCCATTGCGATTGTGGACCCGAGGGGCACCGTACTCCGGGTCAACCACTTTTTTTGCCGCGTGTTTGGATACCCGACGGAGGAGGCGATCGGCCAGGATATCGACCAGCTGATTGTGCCGGAATCAAGGCGTGACGAAGGCCGGGATCTGACCCGGACCGGCTTGTCGGGCATGGAGGTTGAATACCAGACCTGGCGGAGACGGAAGAGTGGTGAACTCTTCCCGGTTTCCGTTCTCGCGACCCCGATTCTCCATAATGGCAGTCTGGTTGCCTTGTATGTGATTTACCGGGATATCAGCCGCCTGCGAGAGGCCGAGCAGCGGTTGAAGCAGACCCAGCGTGAGCTCGATGCGGTGATCAGCCAGGCTCCGATCACGATTTTCCTGCTTGATTCGGAGATGCGCTTTACCATGGGCTTGGGCCAGGCCATGGAACGTGTAGGATGGAAGGAGTCCGATCTCCTGGGCAAGTCCGCCTATGAATTTTTTTCCGAGATGCCGGATGTGCTGTCCGCAATCCGTCTCTCCTTGTCCGGGCAAACCCCGCGGGTGGTGTCCGAGTTCCGTGGGACGAGTCTGGAACTGCAGTTCACCCTGATCCAGGATGCGGACAGTGGAGCCCAAAGCATCATGGGCGTCATGCGCGATGTGACTGATTCAGTTCTTGCGCAGAAGCAGTTGGAGTTCATGGCGCACCATGACATTCTCACCGGGCTGCCGAACCGGAAGATGTTTCAGGAACAGGTTCGCGATGCCATCCGGCGGGCCAAACGGCACAAGAGCGGTTTTGCCGTACTATTTCTGGACCTTGACCGGTTCAAGGCCATCAACGATACGCTTGGCCATCAGACCGGTGACCAGGTTATCCAGCATGCGGCCGTGCAGTGTGCCTCGATTTTGCGGGAAGTCGACATGGTTGCCCGGTTGGGGGGTGATGAATTTGCCATTCTCCTCGAGGAGGTTGACACGAATGAGCCTGTCGAGACGGCCATACGGCGGCTCCAATCGGCCATTGCTGCCCCTTATTTCGATGATGATCGGGATCTGACTGTCGGGTGCAGTATCGGCATCAGCCTGTATCCACGTGATGGTCTCGATGAGGATAGCCTGATCAAGCATGCCGATACCGCAATGTACAAGGCCAAGAACTTGGGCCGCGGACAATACATGTTCTACGCTCCGGATCTCCCGGACAGTCCGTCCGGAGAGTATGCAAAGACCACGTTGTTGCGACGTGCCTTGGAGCAAGGACGCTTTGTCCTGCATTACCAGCCCATTGTCCGGACTTTGGATCAGACCGTCACCGGGGTGGAGGCGCTGATCCGGCTTCGCCAATCCGACGGACATCTCATGCCTCCTCTGGAATTTATCGCCTTGGCGGAAGAAACAGGCCTGATCATCCCCATCGGCTGCTGGGTTTTGGAGGAGGCCTGCCGTCAGCAAAGGGCCTGGTTGGAGAAAAATGCGTGGCAGCTCCGCATGGCGATCAACCTCTCTGCGCGACAGTTTCGGGATCCAAAGTTTCTCACCACGATTGGGGATATGCTGGAGAAGATGAATGTCCCCCCGGAACTCTTCATGGTGGAAATAACGGAAAGTATGATGTTTCCAGATCCACGCACGGCACTCGCGATTTTGGGCGAGTTGCGGGCCATGCGTGTTGCGGTGTCGATTGACGATTTCGGTACTGGATTCTCGTCCCTGAGCTACCTCAAGGATTTTTCAGTCGACTTCATCAAAACCGATCGTTCCTTTATTGCCGGGACACCGAATGACAAGAAGTCCTGCGGAATCACCCGAACGATTCTGAGCTTGTCACGCAATCTGGGCATGGGCATGATCGCTGAGGGTGTGGAAACTGCCGGACAATACCATTTTCTTCAAACCATCGGCTGCGATGAGATGCAGGGCTTTTTCTTTGGTCGTCCGGTTGAAGCCGAGACGCTGAGTGTGCGTTTTGAGCAATCTCCGATCAAGAACCATCAGCCGATTCTGCAGGTGCCTGAAAACTGAGCGTCCGGATTCGGTACGGCGGAGTCGCGATTGAATCCCTGTGCAACCCTCCCCTTGGGCATACGCCATTTGCTTTACCCAACTGGGCACCCTTGCCGAGATAATATGGGGGAAGACCGGGGTTTGCGGGCGGTGTGCGAGGCCGCCTCTCACCCGGCCGTTCTCCCGAGTCCTGGTCGGGAGTGTACTTCGGGCGTTTTGTTGGCAAACAGGAGTGTCCTGAGATCCAGTGAGCCCGGGTGTGGGGGCTAGGGTTGTGAAACCACCTCCACGGAACCTGAAGTGTTCCGGGAGGTTTTCATGCGGATCCCTTCCAGCTCCAGAAGAGTTCGTTTAAGCGTCAATCCTCCGCCAAAGCCTACGAGGTCTCCATGGGCACCGATCACGCGATGGCAGGGGATGATGATGGGGATCGGATTGTTGCCGTTGGCGGCTCCGACTGCCCGCATGGCCCGGGGTCGCCTGATGGCCCGTGCCACATCGCGATAGGAGCGGGTTTCACCGTACGGGATTTTTTCGAGTGCGGACCAGACGGCCATCTGGAATGGAGTGCCGGTGAGCGTGAGGGGAAGGGCGAACCGACGGCGCTGACGGGCGAAATATTCGGTCAACTGGCGGATGACCTCGGAAAAGCCGGACCGATCGCGGATCCATCCCGATGCGGGTTCACGTGCCTGCCCGTCCACTGGAAAACCAAGACCCCAGAGTGACTGGTCGGTTCCATAAAGTAGGAGAAGTCCCAGGGGGCTGGCCCAATGGCGGTAGTGGAGGGGTGGATCCTGGACTTTGGGGGTGGCCACGGTCATGGTTGATCTCCGGTGTGGTCGCCTGGTGAACGACCTCGGACGCTTTTCAGTCTACCCCGGGATCTGCTTCCGGGCACGCCGTTTCCGGACATCAGTTTTCGGCAATTGCGACGGCGGAAAGACCGGGTGCCCGATCAGGATCCCTCCGGTCGACGTTCGGGACATGGAATTTCGAGCAGGTGGCTTTCTCCATCGAGGCGCATGGCGCGGAGCGTTCCGCCCCAGAGGCAGCCCCCATCCAGGGGGTAGACATGGGGGGTGCGGGTATCTCCCAGGGTCGACCAGTGTCCGAAGACGATATGGAGATCCTGGTTGCGCCGATTCGGGATCTCGAACCACGGATAGAGGCCCTCCGGCTGGGTACCCGGCGGGCCCTTGTGCCGCAAGTCCAGTTTTCCGGTGGAGGTCACATAGCGCATGCGGGTCAGGGCGTTCACCGTGAAACGGTTTGCCTGGGCGGTCGGCAGTCCCTCCTGCCAGACATCCGGTTCGTTTCCGAAAAGGGTGGGGAGAGACTCTTTCCAGAAAGGAGCCTCAAGCAATGCTTCGACACTCCGGGCCCTTGCCATTGACTGTTCGAGATCCCAAAACGGTGGCAGCCCGGCGTGAACCAGGGTGAAGCCGAGGGCCGGGTCGTGGTGGAGGAGGGGACGATGACGCAACCAGTCCAAAAGCTCGTCGCGGTCCGGGGCCTCGAGGATCGGCCGGAGGGAGGGATCCACGGTGGGTGGAGAGTCCGGATTGGCTGCCACCCGCAGCAGATAGAGATCGTGGTTACCGAGAACGACAATGGCTCGCGGACCCAGTCGGTAGACGAAGCGCAGCACCTCGAGGGAGTCGGGTCCCCGGTTGACGAGATCACCACAAAACCAGAGGCGATCTCCTTCCGGGTCAAATCCAATGCGATCCAGCAGGCGCATGAGCATGCTGTGCAGGCCTTGCAGATCACCAATCGCGAAAGTTCTCATCGACTGCAGGCGTCCGGACCGATGGACACGCAGGCGCCGTGGTTCGTATGGCGGTGTTGGGCAGGTGACACCCAGGCACTCAGGATCGGAACAGGGCTCGGCATGACCTATTTTAGCCTGTGGGCCCGGTGAGTCGGGTCCGTATCCTGTCCTTCGTTTGTGCTAGGATGGGCCGCACCTATGGATCTACTGGCCTCAATGCTGAATCCTGAGGCCTGAAATCGGAGCTCGTCCATGGCCGAATGGTATGTTCCCCTGAGCCTGGCCTTCGTCCTTTTCATCTTCGAGATCCCCACCCGCACGTTTTACCTGGCGGCCCTCGGGCTGTCCCTGCTCCTCGTGAGCCTGATCGACCTGCTCGCCGCCCCGAGCGGACTCGGGGCCATCGGATGGTTTGCCCTTTTTGCCGTGCTCCTCCTGCCGGCGGCCGAGTATGTCCGGCGGGCGCTGCGCAACCGGGCCTCCACAGATGCCACGAACATTGACAGCGGACAGCGTGTGGTTGTGGTCCAGGTATCCCCGAATACACTGGAGGTCCGCTACCGGGACACCCTCTGGCAGGCCGAGTTGACCGAGCCGGTCTCCGTTGAGCCCGGCCGTGAACTCCAGATCGTTTCCCGGGTCGGCAACCGCCTGCGGGTCGCCCCCTTTTCTCCCACACTCCACTGAGGATCCGCCATGTCGATTGTCGTTATCGTCATCATTGTCCTGGCCATTGTGGTGGTGACCAGCGGGGTCCGGGTGGTCCCGCAGCAGCATGCCTGGGTCGTCGAGCGCATCGGCCGCTATCTCCGCACCCTGGAGCCCGGACTCAACGTCATTGTCCCTTTCCTGGACCAGGCCCGGTACCGTTTCGACCTTCGGGAAACCCCGATGGAAGTGCCGGCCCAGGTCTGTATCACCAAGGACAATACACAGGTTTCCGTGGATGGAATCATGTATATCCAGGTCACGGATGCGAAGCTCGCAGCCTACGGCTCGTCCAATCCCATCATGGCTGTCGTCCAGTTGGCGCAGACCAGCATGCGTGCCGAAATCGGCAAGCTTCATTTGGACGAGTGCCTGAGTTCCCGTCAGCAACTCAATGCGGCGGTGGTTTCCGTCCTGGATGAGGCGGGTGCGACGTGGGGGATCAAGGTTCTGCGTTACGAGATCAAGGACATCACCCCGCCCAACGAGATCCTGAGGGCGATGGAGCTCCAGATCACGGCCGATCGTGAGCGGCGTGCGGTGGTGGCCCGTTCGGAAGGCGAGCGTCAACAGCAGATCAACGTTTCCGAAGGACAGAGACAGCAGGCCATCAACGTGGCCGAGGGGCAAAGACAGTCGGACATCCTACGGGCCGAAGGTCAGGCGCAGGCCATCCAACTCGTGGCCGAGGCCACGGCCCGAGCTATTGCCACGATCGGCCAGGCGACCGTCCAGCCGGGTGGGATTGAGGCCATGCAACTGCAGGTGGCCCGTGATTTCATCACCCAATGGGGCAATCTGGCCAAGCAGTCAACCACGGTTCTCATTCCCGCGGAAATGGGGAATATCGGCTCCTTCATTGCGACTGCGCTGGAGATCATCCGGTCCCGTGAGCCGGCCGGGAGTGGGCCGGCCGCGTCGTTACCGCCCAAAAATCCGTCTGCTCGCTGAGGGCCCGAGTGAGCCGGGCATAGGCTTCCGGCGCAAGGGTTTCCGGGCGGGCCGAGGGATCGATGCGCGTGGCCTCCCAGAGGCTTGAGGGAATGGTTCCGCCCAAGGCGTTGCGGATCATCTTGCGGCGTCGGTGAAAGGCCCGGGAGACGAGTTCGAAGTACTGTTGTGTGTTGAGCCCGGGGAAAGGGGTCTGAGCACGGGGTTCAAGCTTCAGTACGACGGATTCAACCTGGGGGGGCGGCGAGAAAGCTCCCCGTCCCACCGGGAACAGGCGTTTGGCCGTGAAGTGATAGTCCGTGAAAATCGCCAAGCGGCCGTAGGCGGATTCGCCTGGCCGGGCCATCATCCGTTCTCCCACCTCTCGTTGCACCATGAGGTGGAGATCACGGATACGGTCTTTGGCCTCGGCCAGCCGTCCGATGAGTGGGGTCGCGATGTTGTAGGGTAGATTACCGACGACCCGGAAGGGGGAACGATCGGGCCAGGAGCCGAAGTCAAGCTTCAAGGCGTCTCCCTCATGGAGGGTCAGGCACGATCCATGGCGAAGCCGCAGTTCGGAAGCAAGATCCCGGTCGATCTCGACCGCCCAGAGGTGCCCTGCAAGCGCGAGGAGTCCGTCGGTCAGGGCCCCATGTCCAGGACCGATTTCCACGATCACTTCCTCCGGGCGGGGGGCCACGGCCTCGATGATGCGCGATCGGGTCTTCGGATCATGCAGAAAATGCTGTCCGAAGCGCTTCCGAGGCCTAGTGTATGGGGGCATGGCGGATCGCGTGATCCAGTGCGCACCGGAGTGAGTGGACTTGTGCCTTTCCGCTGCCAGCCAGCGCCAGGGCGGTTCCATGATCGACCGAAGTACGGAGGAAGGGCAGGCCCAGAGTGACATTCACGGCGGTATCGAAGAAAGCATACTTGATGACGGGAAGCGTCTGGTCGTGGTAGAGCGAAATCCAGGCATCCTGAGTGCCGGCCGTGTGGGGGGCGAGAGCCGTATCCGCCGGCCAGGGCCCACTGATCTTAAGACCACGGAGACGGTGAGCCTCAAGGACCGGCCGGATGACCCGTTCTTCCTCGTCTCCGAAAAGACCCTCTTCACCGGCATGCGGGTTGAGACCGAGGACACCGATCTGGGGATCCGGGATCCCGTACTGCTCGCGCAGGGCCCGGTAGACGGTCATCAGAGTGGAATCGAGGCGTTCGGTATCCACGAGGCGAGGAACGTCCCTCAGGGGCACGTGGGTCGTGACGAGCGCGACCCGGAGGCTCGGGGTCACGAACATCATGACCGGCTTTGGACTTCCGGTTTTCCGTCCGAGATATTCGGTATGCCCCTCGAAAGGGAGTCCGGCATTTTTGAGGTGGGCCTTGTGGACCGGTCCGGTGACGAGGGCTCGAAACTCGCCTGACAGGCAGCCGGCGATTCCCCGATCGATGGTCTCGAGGACATAGGAGGCATTGGCGGGTTCGAGATGACCGATCCGGACGGGCGCGGCTAGGGGAAGATCCAGCAGAGAGAGCCCGTCCACACGGACTGAGCCGGGGACATAGGCAGGGACATCAAAGGTGTGGCCGAGCAGGTGAGCCCGTTCTTCGAGGAGTTTGCGGTTCCCGATGAGCACCACAGGGGTTCCCTCCAAAGATACCGCGTCCATCTGAACTGCCAGATCCGGACCAATCCCCGCGGGTTCTCCGGTCGTGAGCGCAATGGGGGATCTTAGTGGGCCCACGGGACGAGATAGTGGACGAACGCCTCGGCGATCAGGTTATGCAGGAAATGGGCGGCCTCATGACGGAGCCGGCGTTCGAAGAGAATGGCATAGGCCCGCTGGCTCAGGATCCGTCGGGTGACATTGTGCCGGCGGATCCCCAGCACCTGCGCAATGACCCAACCGTTGTCAGTGAGGAACGGTTGACTGATCTGCCGGACTTTGAGATGGGACAGAATCCGGGGATACGGGGCGGGCAGTGATTGGGGGAGTACCCACCCGAGCAGCCCGCCCGTGAGCTGCACCGTGGGGTCATCCGAGTTGGCTTTGGCCATGGTGTCCCAGTGGGCACCGTGCATCAGGTGCAGACGGATCTGGAGCAGACGCTGGCGAACCGCGGCGGCGGTCAGTGCTGGTGTGGGACGGATGACAATCTGGCGGACGTGATACTCCCGAGCGAAGATCGGGTGCGTTTCGGTGACCTTCCGGCCGAGCAGCTTCAGGATGACAAATCCCCGGCGGGTTTCGATGGGTGCCGTGATTTCACCTTGGGGCAGGTGCTTTAAGGCCGCACGCCAGGAGGCCGGCAGGACCGCCGCCGCTTTCCAGCCCATTTCCCCTCCCTTGAGGGCGTTGCGTCCAGCCGAGTCCGCCACCGCGATGTTCGAGAAGGAGTGGCCCAGTTTGAGCTCGGTGACCAGGGCTTCGGCCTGGTTTTTGGCGGCTTGGACCGTGAGCGGATTGCGTGCGGTCGGAATGTTGATCCGGATATCCTTGAGATGGTAGCTCACCTGGCTACCCGAGGGATGGTTTCGGATCCAGGCCTCGACCTCGCCTTTGGTGACGTTGACGTTGGGGACCACGGCCGTCGAAATCATGCGGTGGATGATGAGCTCATTCCGGATGAAATTCCGGAAGGCCATGTAGTTGATGTGTTCTTTGAGCAGTTTTTCCGGAAACTGGTCAAAGGGAACCTTGTCCCGCTCGGCAATCTCGGCGAGCACTCCACTCACGTGCTGGTCGGAGACCGTGATCCCATGCAGGTGGGCCGCTTCGAGTTCGATCTTCTGCTGGACCATGCGGGCCAGAACCTGTCGACGGAAGATCTTGTGTGGCGGGACCGCAAAGTGGCGAGCCATGAGCTCGTGGCCGAGTAGATTCATCTCACGATTGAGACTGCTCTGGAGAATGGGCGAGCCGTTCACCACGGCGATGACCCGGTCCAGAAGAACTCCCTTGAGAGGGGGTGGGGTCGGACGGGATCGGGGCGACGGGCGGGGTGCCGGATGGAGTCGGATTGGAGGAGGGGGGATGGCCGGGGGGGTCGAGGCGCAAGAT
>JAKARN010000205.1 GCA_021828425.1 Pseudomonadota bacterium
CGATCTAGATGGCAATACGCAAGCCGCGAGCCTGAGTGCGATCCGGCTCGGCCCCGACAGCCATTACACGGGATATGCCTTTGATGCATCCACCGCGCTTCTGCGTCATGAGCACCATGTCGTTCTGTCGGGACCCGGGAGCGAGGCCCGACTGGAGGGACTGACCTTGGCCGGCCGGGGCGAACACCATGACCGCCAGACCTGGATCGTTCATGCTTGTCCCGGAACCTCGAGCCATCAATGCTTTCATTCGATCGTGGCGGGCCAGGGCATGAGCATTTATGGAGGGCAGGTCCACATGAAACACGGGGCTTCGGGCTGCGAGGCTACCCAGAAAAACCATCATCTGCTGCTTGATCCGACCGCCCAGTCACGCAGCCGGCCGTCACTCGAAATTGCCGTGGACGACGTCCGCTGCTCGCATGGTTCCACGAGTGGGGCCCTGGATCCCGATTCGCTTTTTTACCTCCGTTCTCGGGGCCTCGCTGAAACACAGGCCCGCCACCTCTTGACCCTGGCCTTTGCTGGCGGCTTCCTGGAGAAGCTTCCGCCGGGTGCCCTGAAAACTGCCTGGCAGGAGGCCGTCAGCCGGATTCTGCCCGGAATGGAGTGATCGGCCCATGTCCAGCCCCCTCTCCTCTCAAACGAAACCGGTTTCCCTGGCGGAAAGGATCCAGGCTCTGCGCGACGACTTTCCGCTCTTGCACGAGCAGGTTCACGGCAGCCCCCTCGTCTACTTCGACAATGCCGCAACCACCCAAAAACCCCGACCTGTCATTCGCGTGATGTCCGAGTATTTTGAAAAACAGAACGCAAATGTGCATCGGGGAGTCCATTTCCTGAGCGAACTTTCCACCACGCTGTATGAAGAGGCCCGCAAAACCGTGGCCGGCTTTCTCCACGCCCACTCCCCTTCTGAAATCATCTTTACCCGGGGGACCACGGAATCTATCAACCTCATTGCTCAGGTCCTGGGCCAGGTACTGATCCAGCCGGGGGATGAAATCATCCTGTCCGAACTGGAGCATCATTCCAACATCGTGCCTTGGCAGCTGATCTGCGAGAAAACAGGAGCCCACCTCCGGGTGATCCCCATTCTGGAAAATGGTGACCTCGATAGCGAGGCCGGGATGCGGCTGTTTGGCCCCAAAACCCGGATCCTGGCCCTGGCCCATGTCTCAAATGCGCTGGGAACGGTCAATCACCTCACACCCTGGATTCGTCTGGCGCACGAGCAGGGTGCTGTCGTTCTCATCGATGGCGCCCAAGCCATTCCCCATCTCCCGGTCGATGTGACCGCCCTCGATTGCGATTTCTATGTTTTTTCCGGCCACAAGCTCTACGGACCGACCGGGATCGGCGTGCTCTACGGTAAATCCTCCTGGTTGGAACGCCTGCCACCCTGGCAAGGTGGAGGCGACATGATCACCTCCGTCACCTTCCAGAAAACCCTCTTCGCGGCCCCGCCGCAGCGTTTCGAGGCGGGCACTCCGCCGATCGCTCAGGCGATCGGGATCGCAGAAGCCATCCGGTACCTGGAATCCGTCGGATACACAGACATCCAGAACCAAGAGAACCAGGTGGCCGAACATGCACTGCGCCGCCTGCGCGAGATCCCTCGCATCCGCCTGATCGGTGAGCCCCGGGAGCGGGCCGCCATCGTTTCCTTCGTTCTGGACGGGATTCACCCGCATGATATCGGCACCGTGCTGGACCAGCAGGGGGTCGCGGTTCGGGCCGGGCATCACTGCGCCATGCCGCTCATGGAACATTACCGAGTGCCGGCGACCGTCCGGGCTTCCTTCGCGTTCTACAATACCGAAAACGAGGTGGACATCATGATTGAAGCGTTGGGAAAAGCGCTTGAGCTATTTGGCCGATGAGCAGTCTGTTGTCGTTGTACCAGGAAATCATTCTGGATCATAACCGGAGCCCCCGCAATTTCGGTCGGCTGGAACATGCCACCCATGAAGCTCAGGGTTTCAACCCGCTTTGTGGGGACAAGGTCCACGTGTATGTCGAGCTGACAGACAGCCGTATCCGGGAGATCGCTTTCGAGGGAACCGGCTGTGCCATCTCGACTGCCTCCTCTTCACTCATGACCGAATCCCTCAAGGGCAAAACACTGGATGAGGCGCTCTCGTTTTTTGAATCTCTACGCGGTTTCCTGACTCAGCCGCCCGATACCCCTCCGCCCGCTGGGTTCGAGCTGGGCAAGCTCGCCGCTCTGGGCGGGGTGCGGCAGTATCCCACCCGGGTCAAATGCGCGACCCTCGGCTGGCATACCCTGCAGGCGGCATTGAAACAAGGCGGTCTGACCGTGACTACAGAACCCGATCCGCATGCGTAAGTCCGAACCTGTTCGCTTCAAGCGGGCCTGTGAGGCCACCCTGATTCCTGCCGGAACCCCGGTGGTCGTTCCGGAGGGAACGGAAGGGACCTTGACGCAGGCACTCGGCCAGTCTTTTACCGTCTACCTGGGTGGCAACCTAGTCCGTGTGGCCGGCTTGGATGCCGATGCCTTGGGCCTGAGCCCACCGGAACCACTCGTGATCCCGGACGGAATCAGCCGGGAAGAAGTGGAGGCGCTGCTTTGGAAACAATTGGGCCACTGTTATGATCCAGAAATACCTATTAATATCGTTGACTTAGGACTTGTTTATGAGTGTAAACTTGAGGATTTGGAGGAGGGGCGTTACCGGGTCCGGGTCCGCATGACCTTGACGGCCCCGGGCTGTGGAATGGGTGGCATGCTCACCCACGATGTCCGCGAACAGCTGCTCGAAATTCCGGCTGTCGAATCCGTTGACGTCGAGCTCGTCTTTGACCCGCCTTGGAATTCGAGCCTCATGAGTGATGCCGCTCGCCTTGAGACCGGTTTGTTCTGATCTCCCCCATGGCAACCTGGATCACCTTGTGTCCGTTCGACAGGCTCAAAAAAGAGGGATTTTTTGTCTTGGAGCTGCCCAGTACCTCCATCGCGGTTTTCTGGACTGAAGGTGAGGCTCTCGCCGTGGAGAATATCTGCACGCATGACGGTGGCGAACTGGCGGGCGGGCCGGTCGAAGGCACCACGGTGATCTGCCCCCGTCACGGGGCTTGTTTCGACCTGAGGACAGGTGCCGTTCTGGCACCGCCCGCCTACGAACCGATCCGCAGCTATCCGGTCCGGATCCGCGAAGGGCAGGTCGAGATCGAGCTCTGAACTCGCTCACGAGGCGCAGATTCGCCCTCAACGATCGGATGATCTCAAAATCACGACGAAGGATCCCGGTCTTCGGGAGGCTCCTTTGCGCCGGGAAGCCTCACAGGTGGGTCCAAGGGCCGCCACTGGCCATCGATAGCAGAAACTGTGCGGGGTTCCTGCTTGCCGGCAGACCGCTTCGCCGACCACCAAGCGCGAACGAGCCAGGGAAGGCCGAGGAGGATACCTGCCAGGAGGAAGAGCCACCCAAGCGCCAACATCAGGAACAGGAAAACAGTGAGCAAGACAAGCCCCAAAACGACCCGCAAGACGGATCCGGGCCGTGGGCCCAGATGGCGAGGGTCACCCGACCGGAAGGTATAAATCCTGAAAAAACGATCTTTCACCGAACTTGCTGCCTCGAAACCTGCCCACCCGATCAAAGCGCCGGAACGGGTTGCCGGCCGCTCCGGTATTGTATCCTTACCCCAGGTTATCGATGACCAGAGTCCAGTGACCACGCTCACGGCAATCGTGATTTCAAGGAATGAGGCAGCCCACATCCGGGATTGCCTGGCCACTTTGGATTTTGCCGACGAAAAACTGGTCCTCGACGCGAACAGCGACGATGAGACGGTGTCGTTGGCCCAGGGGATGGGGGCTCGCGTTATTTCACAGCCCGACTGGCAGGGATTCGGCATCCAACGCCAGCGTGCCCAGGACCTGGCACGGGGTGAATGGTTGCTGATGGTGGATGCGGATGAGCGGGTGAGCTCCGAGCTGGGG
>JAKARN010000206.1 GCA_021828425.1 Pseudomonadota bacterium
GGTGGCCCACCTCTTTCTGGGTCATTACACGCAACGGAACAGGCCTAGTTGATTTGTCGGGCTCTGTCACCGACGTCCGGCAAGGTCGGAGAGAGCTGGCGGAGAGGGTGGGATTCGAACCCACGTGGCGTTTCCGCCCATCCGATTTCGAGTCGGCGCCGTTATGACCGCTTCGGTACCTCTCCCGCCTGAAATTTTAACATGCCGCAACGTTTTCCCGGCACTGGGGTTCAATGGACGAGCGTGTAATTGAGGGCAATTCCGGCGAAAACCGCGGCGCCAAACCAGTTGTTGTTGAGAAAAGCAAGGAAACAGCCTTCAGGGGTCCGTTTCCAAGCGAGCATCTGCTCGTAAATTGCGAAACATCCGGCAGCCACGAGTCCTGTATCGTAGATCCAGCTCAGCTTGAGATCTCGACCGAGAAGGTACAGACCGAGCAAAAGGAGGAGCTGGAGCAGAAACACGATGAGGCGGTCGTATTCGCCAAACAGGATGGCCGTCGAACGGATCCCGATCCTGCGGTCCCAAGGGCGGTCCGCCATGGCGTAAAAGGTGTCATAGACTGTGGCCCAGAGGATGTTGGCCACGAATAGCAGTGCAACGGTGGTGTCCAGCTCTCGGCCGGTTGCCACCCAAGCCATGGGGATCCCCCACCCGAAGGCGAGGCCGAGATAGGGCTGGGGAAGGGATATCCAGCGTTTGAGGAAGGGGTAGCTCACCATGAGTGCCACACCAATGAGCGCGAGCCAGCGATCGAGGACAGGCAGCAGGGTCAGGAGGAATACGGCTGGGATCCCGAAGAGGAGGGCAACCAGCCAGGCTTCCCAGGGATGCAGACTACCCTGGGCGAGCGGCCGGGTTTGTGTTCTCGGTACCCAACCATCGAAGTCGCGGTCGGCAAAGTCATTGATGGCGCACCCGGCACTGCGAGTCAGCCAGACTCCAGCCACGAAGATGAAAAACAGGTGAGCCGGCGGATGTCCACGGCTCGCGAGCCAGAGCGACCAGAGCGTGGGCCAGAGCAGGAGCAGGGCACCAATCGGGCGGTTCAGGCGTGTCAGGCGGGCATAAAGTCCAAGGCGACGGCCTGTAGCTACCAGGGCGGGGTGGGCCAAGATGCGTTTCCTGGTTTGCCGGAGACGACGGGCCAATCTCATCGGGCGTCTTCCGTCCGGTTGTGTATGGTCGGACAATATCCATCCCGGCACTGATAAGCGCCTTCGCATTTTTGTCGATTGCGAGACCTGAGGTCTTCAGGATTCACCGGATCTCCCCCTCTCCCGTCAGGATTATACGGGAGCAGGATCGCCTGGTCGCTACTTCTTCCCGGTTCCCCAGATTAATCCTTGATGACGTTTTCCGGTCTTAACCAGTAATGAGAGTGGGGCAATGCAATGGCCTCTTTCGCATCAGGACTGTCGATGTGGACGATGGCAGGCCGAACCTCTCCCCGGAGCACCCTGAGATCGAACAGTTCGGTGCAACCGGAAGTGATTTCCAGGAAACCGGAGGTATGGCCGGTACGGAGATCCACCAGTGCAATTCCGCACAGGAGGCGCTTTCCTGTCTCGGCAACCGGGACACCTCCGAAAAGGGCCGTCTCCCGCGCCTGGCACAGGCCGACCAGCGCATGGGGACCGTGAAAGGTGAGCCCCCGGAGGTATCCCGTCAAGCGGCAGATGACCTCCCGGGATCCATCCCGTGGATCGATCCTCAGGAGTTCGCCTAAGCCGGAGTTCAGTACATAGAGCGCACCCTCATGCCAGCGTGGAGAGTGCGGCATGGACAAATCACGGGCTACGACTTCGCGTGACTCGACCTCGATGACGACCCCCCCTTTTGCCTTGTGATCACGCCATCCTCCCACGATGTTCGTTTCGGCGAGCGCAGTGACGAAGGCCGGCTTGCCATCCCGCATGGCTAACCCATTCAGGTGACAGCGGTCTTCGGGGACGAGATCTGTGATGAAAGGGGGGGACCAGATTGGTTCGAAGGTCATCCGGTCGCTTGGATGGGAAAGGCAGTTAAAACGAGTGTTGACCATCCAGACTGAGTCGGAGACGAGGCCCACATCATGCACGTGGAGGTCTGGGTAATGGTAGCTCGTCCGGGGGAGGTAAAGGGCGTCATACTGTCCGTTTTCGCGGAACCGGCGGGCCAATACCGAGGAGTTGGCATGGATCATGAGTGCATGGCGGGTCGCCACCACGAGACGACTCCCATCCCAGTCAAGCCCCATCACCTTTTCGAAGCGACGCAGGAAGACCGAAATTTGCGTTCCGTTCCAAGAGAAAAAAGCCAAAACCCCCGCCTGATAGGTGCTGACCGCGACCGTGCTCCGGGACTGAAGGAGCCAACGAGAGAAGCCACCATCGGCCCGGGCCTCAAAGGGAATTGTGCCGGACGGGAGTTCTGGATTGGCAGTAGCGCCTGTGTACAATCGGGGGTCGTCCTCGGTTCTTACAGGAATGGTAGCAATAAATCGCCATCTCCATCTCGTGATTGGAAGCCGTAAGGGACATTCGTCCAGCACACAGAAATCACAGCTTCCCCATCGAGTCGGATGGCTTACGCAGCGATACCCAGCCGTTCCAAAGCATGGCCCTCAGACCGAAGACCCGCATGTTTTCGGGGGAAATCGTGCACTTTTAGCTTTAGAAAGCCAGCCACATAAGGAAGGATAGGAAATTGTTGCTGCTCGCATTCCGGCCTTGGCCGTTGTAGTTCGAGCTTGCTCCGAGATAGCTGTTGAAGCCGGTGTATTGCAGCGAAAGTTCCACATTCTGGGCCTCGAGGTAGTCCAGTTCGAGGATGAACCCGTTAGTGTCTGGGCTACCGCTGGCGCTCACGAGACCCGCAGGATTGCCGGTTGCGGGTCCATAAAGCGCAGGATCCGCGTTGCCCCAGACCCAGAAATAACCCACCCCTGCACCATAGCGGTGTTTGAGCAGGTACTGGCCGTTGACATTGACCGTATCGAGGGTATCTTCCGCATGGGGCTTGAAGCCAATCGACGGGACCGGTTCCCAGTACTGGTTTTCCCCGATCCAGCTCACGTGCGCCGTCCAGATCTGGTCGCCGCTGAGCCCCAGGTATTGGACTTGGCTGTCGAGCCCGTAATCGAGCAGACGGTCGCTCGCACCGGAGGCGACGGTCGTCGGGTACACATTGGTATCCATTCCGAGTGCGCCCACCTCCCAGTTCCACGCTGCATAGTTCTGTTCGAAGGCAATCCGGAGATAGGGGGCAATATTCCGGATCGGGCCAAAGGTATAGGGACCGTAGGCTTGGTTCGTGCCGGCGCCGATGCCGACACTGGATCGGTAGAGATCTGCCTCAAGATAAAGCCAGTGATCCTGTCCCCGGCCGAAAAGATAGGCCAGATACCCGCCGAGCCCGGCGACCGGTTCGCTGGCACCGCTGGCTTGGACGACGTACGGTGCCGGGATATCCCGGAGCGGCGAGTAGTTGGAGGTGTAAAACGGCCAGTTCCAATCGGGCACCGAATTCCAAGGGTCCGGTTCGGTCGGCGTGTTGTTGATGTCAATGCCGTAGATGAGGGTGCTGCCGTTCGGCTCGTTCTGGTGTTCAGCCCACCGGATATCGGAGTCATCCTGCCCAAAACCGCCGGTATGCGTATAGGTGAGGTGGAAGAACGCGCCGATGTGGCTCGCGATCCGCCCGGCATAGAAGAGGCTCACCTGCTCGGGAAACTCGACAGAACCTTGACCTGTGGTCCCGCCTGATCCGAACTGGTTGGCATTCCCCCCCTGGATGAACGAATCCGACGCTTGGATCATGATTGACAGTGGAGGATCACGGTCCAGTGCCAAGGGCGCCATCCGCCGGAGCTTCTGACGGAGCTGTTGCATGCCTGCCAGATTGGCCGTGGTATAGCCCCCCAGCTTGAAGAGCCGGCCGATCAGATCG
>JAKARN010000207.1:0-2911 GCA_021828425.1 Pseudomonadota bacterium
CTCTCGGAGGAACATCATCTCGTCCTTCACCTGACCCCCCACGGGCCCTCCCCGGCATGAGCCGTCACCACCCGACGGCGACCCCCCCGGGCTTGCAAGCCCCTCCCGTCCTGGTGCTTGTTCCGGCATTGGACGAGAGCCTTAGCCTGGCCTCGCTGCTCATCCGGATTTCCGCCTTGGGTTATCCCCGCCTCGTGGTCGACGACGGATCCCGAGACCGTTCCGCAGAAATCGCCCTCGCGCACGGAGCCCGGGTGATCCGTCATGGCCGGCGGTTGGGGAAGGGGGCCGCTCTCCTGACCGGCTTCCAGTTCGCCCGCGAACAGGGCTACCGCTGGGTGGTCACCGTGGACGGGGACGGCCAGCATGACCCTGGGGAAATCCCGCGTCTTTTGGAGATCGCGACCCGCAACCCCGGCGCCCTGATCCTCGGCATGCGGGACAAGCGCTCCGCTCCCAGGATCCGCGCAATGGCCAACCAGGTGGCCGACTTTTTCCTCTCGCGACTGGCGAGTCTCCCACTCCAGGATACGCAATCGGGTTTCCGGGTTTACCCGAGGGAGGCGGTTTCGGCCATCACGGACCATCCTCCCCGTGCCCGGGGCTTCGCTTTCGAGAGCGAAGTCCTGATCCTCGCCGGACGGCTCGGAATCCCCATGATCGGAGTCCCGATCTCCGGGCACTATCCCCCGGACGGACGCCCCAGCCACTTTCGCCCGGTCCGGGACAGCCTCGCCATCAGCCGGGTCATCGTGGCCCGGTTCCGGTTTTTCAACCGGCCGGTGATGCGGCAACCGGATCCTCCCCTGCCGGGAGACGGGGCATCGAGAGCCATTCCACCTCCCCCGGGAGGCGGCGGCAAGGAAGTCCACCGGTCGCGTCGGGGATACTGGGCCCTCCTGCTCCTCGTCCCCATTCTCGCGAGCCTGTGGATTCCCGCCTTCAATCACCGCCACCCCACCCTCTGGGGCATTCCCTTCTTTTATAGCTACCTGCTCGCCTGGGTTCCCCTGTCCGGCCTCTTCAATGGGCTCGTGGCCTACCTCACCCGAAAGCCCCGATCCCGGCGGGACGATTCGCGATGAAAACCGCCCCGCTTCCGCTCCTCATTTTCATCGGCCTCTTCGCCCTGGTCACCGTTCTCGGCTTTCTGGCCGCACGGTGGCGGGCCGCCCCTTTGGACCGGCTCGAGGAATGGGGCCTGGCCGGCCGGCGTCTCGGGGGCTGGCTGACCTGGTTCCTCCTGGGCGGAGACCTTTATACGGCCTATACCTTCATTGCCGTACCCGCCTTGATCTTTGGGACTGGTGCCCTTGGCTATTTCGCCCTTCCCTATACCATCATCGCCTTTCCCCTCGCCCTGCTCGCCCTGCCCCGACTCTGGCAGGTCAGCCACCGTCACGGCTACATCACGACGGCGGATTTCGTGGAGGGGCGTTACGGCAGCCGGACCCTAGCCTTGCTCGTCGCCTTGACCGGCATCCTCGCGACCCTGCCCTACATCGCCCTTCAACTGATCGGGCTCGAGGTGGTCCTGGCCGCCCTGGGCTTTCCCCTGCAGGGTCCCTGGGCCGATTTTCCATTGATCGTCGCCTTCGCCTTGCTGGCCGCCTATACCTTCACGAGCGGTCTCCGGGCCCCGGCACTGATCGCCGTCGTCAAGGATGCCCTGATCTACATCACGGCTCTCGCCTGTATCGTGATCATCCCCATGCACCTTGGTGGCTACGGAAAGATCTTCGCATCCGTCCCTCCCGGCCGCTTGCTCCTTGAAACCCCAACCGCCCATTCCCTGGGTCCGGACAGTGCGTTCATCACACTGGCTTTGGGATCCGCACTCGCCCTCTTCCTCTACCCTCATGCGACCACCGGGGTTCTCGGCGCCCAAAACCCCGGGGTGATCCGGCGCAACATGACGTACCTGCCGGCGTACAGCTTCATTCTCGGCCTGCTCAGCTTTCTCGGCTTCATGGCCATGGCCGACCGGAAGGCACTCACCCAAGCGGCCTTCGCCCCGGCCTTTCACCGCTACGGCGCGAACTTTGCCGTTCCCGCCCTCCTGCTTGCCAACTTCCCACCGTGGTTCGCCGCCGTGGCGCTGGCCGCCATCGCGATCGGAGCACTTGTCCCGGCGGCCATCATGTCGATTGCCGCCGCCAACCTCTTCACCCGGAACCTCTACCGGGCCTTCGTCAACCCGGATGCCTCGCCCGCCACCGAGGCCCGGGTCGCGAAATGGAGCTCGCTTCTGATCAAGGCCGGAGCCCTGCTTTTCGTCCTTGCGATCCCCTTCCACTACGCGATCGACTTCCAGCTCCTCGGCGGGATCTGGATCATCCAGCTCCTGCCCAGCATCGCGGCCGGTCTCTACACGGGCTGGTTCCACCGCTGGGCCCTGATCGCGGGATGGGGGCTCGGCATGTTTGCGGGAACCGGCCTCATGATGGCCAACCAGTTCACCAGCGCGGTGACGGTTCTTCACTGGGGGCGGGAATCCATCCCGGTCTACATTGCGATCGTGGCCGTTCTTCTCAATTTCATCGTCTCCATCCTGGGAACCCTGTTGTTGTCCCGCTGGCCCGCTACCCGGGGTGTGGACCAGACCACCGCCGTCGACTACGATGCGGGCTCCGCCCTGTAGGCGGGAATGTCCCCCGGCTTGGGGGCAATTTTCCCGTGAACCATGGGTGCAGCCCAGCCTCTGCGTCTTCCCAGGCGAAATTCCGGGCCTCCGAGATCCCCTTTCCGGCTCGTCCGCGCGGGAAAACCAGCCCCCGGTGAAACCACTCACTCCGCGGAGGTGCGGCGAGGAGGCTAAAATGGGCGAGGAGCCGGCACCGAGCCCGCATCGCCGCCATGAAACAAGTCTGGATCACCACGACCGGAGGCCCCGAAAAGCTGCAAGATCGGA
>JAKARN010000207.1:2921-3923 GCA_021828425.1 Pseudomonadota bacterium
GAAGCCCCCGACCGGCAACCGCAGGGAGGGGAGTTGCGCATCCGGGTCAGCGCCTCGGGCATCAACTTTGCCGACATCCTGGCCCGCAAGGGTCTCTATCCGGATGCGCCCAGGCTTCCGGCCGTGGTGGGGTACGAGGTCTCCGGCCGGGTCGATGCGAGAGGCCCGCAGGCGGATCCCGCCTGGATCGGAAAGGAGGTCTTCGCGCTGACCCGCTTTGGCGGCTATGCCGACACGGTGGTTGTGCCCGAGACACAGACCTTTCCCAAGCCTGCCCGATTGAGCTTCGAAGAGGCGGTGGCGATTCCGGTCAACTATCTCACGGCCTGGCAGTTGCTGGTCGTGATGGGCGCGCTCAAACCGGACGAGACGGTGCTCATCCACAATGCCGGCAGCGGCGTCGGACTGGCGGCGATCGACATCGCCCGCCACATCGGTGCCACGATCTACGGCACGGCGAGTGCCCGGAAGCATCGCTTTCTCAAGGAGCGCGGCCTTCACGAGGCGATCGACTACACCCAGCTCGATTGGAGAGGCGAGGTGGCGAGGCTCACGGAGGGGCGCGGCGTGGAACTCATCCTCGACCCCCTGGGCGGGTCGGAATGGAAGAAGAGCTATGGCGCCTTGCGCCACACGGGCCGGCTCGGGGTATTCGGTGCCTCCACGATGACCGAGTCGAGCCTTCCCGGCCCTCTGAAACTGCTCCGGGTGGGATTGGGCATGCCGTGGTTCAACCCGGTGGCATTGATGAACCGGAACCGGTCGGTATTCGGGGTGAATCTCGGGCACCTCTGGCACGAGGGACTGAAGATCGAGACCTGGGTCAAGGCCCTGGTCGATGGTGTAAATGCCGGGTGGGTACGCCCCCATGTGGACCGGACTTTCCCGCTCGCCCAGGCAGGCGACGCACACGCCTATATCGAGTCACGCAAGAATACGGGCAAGGTCGTCCTGGTTCCTTGATTCGCGCACTGGCAATCGCTGCCGTCCATTGACGCACAG
>JAKARN010000208.1 GCA_021828425.1 Pseudomonadota bacterium
TTGATTGGAAGAGCGCGATTATTTCTTATGCCAGGCTTTTTTCTTGGAAACACCCCACGACCACGACAACACCCCCAGCTTGCTCAAGGTCGCCTTGTTGAGGTGGCCGGTCGCCTTGAGTCCATGGCTCATCTGGAACGAGCGGATGGCCGTCATGGTCTTGGGACCCCACATGCCGTCCGCCTTGAGATGGGCACCCGAATGATTGAGTGCCTGCTGGACCTTCATGAGCCAGGCACGATGCTTGGCCTGGTAACTATCAACGATCGTCATTTTGTGATGCATCATCGGCTGCGTCACGGGTTTGGGTGACATCGGCTTCGACGGGCTGCCGGATGCCAGCGCCGCAGGAGCCAGGATCATCACACCCAGCACAGCACCCAGTACGAAAGATTTCTGCAACATGAGAAACACACCTCCACAGTTATAATATGAGCCGGAAACTGATCGGCCCGTATTTTTATCATACGCGCGTCGTTCAGAGCCAGCAAGGATTTCCACCGCGACTCGAGGCCGTTTTACCCTCAAGTTTCAATCACCTCGGGGCGCCCCCCCGGTGGAGGAGAGAGGACAAGGTGCCCCACAGTTCGTCTTGACAACGCAACGGCAGGGAAAAATGTCCTTGATTCTCAATGAGTCTCACCTCCGCCTCCTGTATGCCAGACGCAAAATCCAAAACTCGGTCCGAAGGCACGATCCGGTCCATGCAACCATGGAAGACCCAGAGGGGGCTCTTTTTTTGTGGCGGGCCGGAATAAGGCCAGGGTGAAAGATAGCGCGCGAGGTCCTGGACCAGTCCCTGCCCCCCGCCACTCAAGGCAGTGTGCCAGGACTGTTCAAGCAGGGAACGGATTTGGGGATCCGCGAGAACCTTCCGGTCACAATCGTCGACCTGGCGGTAAACTCGACGCCACAGCCAGGCGGGTTCGGCCCAGATGCGCTTTGCGATCCAGTCCGCTTCACGCGCCACCAGGCGGGGGAAACTCCGGAGCAGAATGGCGTGGGCCCGCATGAGGAATGGCAGCCGACGATAATCCAGGGGCCCTGTCACGGGCGGGAATCCGCACAGGATGAGTGTGAAGGCCAGATGGGAACTGGCCTCATGGTGCTGGGCATAAGCGTAGGGGGCGCCTCCTGAGACCGCGAGCACCCCATAGCGCAAAAAGCCCAGGGTCTCGATGAGATTTCTCTGAAAGGCCGGCCAGTCCGCAAGCGCGAGTTCCGGACGACCCGGAGAAGCCCCGTATCCGGGCCGGTCGAGTGCATAGAGTGAAAACCCGCCCCGCCGGCCCACCGCTTCGGCCAGACGGGCCTCGTGGTGGGAACCGGGATATCCGTGAAGGTAAAGAACCGGGAAACCATCCGGGTCGCCATAACGCACCACCCGGACCGGCTCCGTGATCACAACGAAGCCATCCTTCAGGGACGGATCCGGCACGCTCAGCGGGAGAAGATCCTCTCGCCCAGAGGGGTCAACACACGACCTCTGGCCCGCATCGAGAGATGCGGAATCCGGGGTGAGGACGGCGGTGGAGCCAGACGCGGGGGCAGAGGCGGAGGTGCGTGTGGGAGTCCCGGCGGAGGCCCGTGTGGAAACCCCGGCGGAGGCCCTCCCGGCGGAGGCCCTCCCGGCGGAGACCCTCCCGGCGGAGGCCCTCCCGGCGGAGGCCCCCCGGGCGGAGCCCCCCCGGGCGGAGGCCCCGGCGGGGGTGGCGATTGCGGTGACTCCGGTTCAGGCCCGGTATAGTAGTAGGGCGGGTAAAACCCGCCATACCCCCCGTAGTAGCCATAGCCCTGATAAGTTGAGGGATAGCCGTAGCTGCCGTAAGTTTCGTAGTAGCCCGAAGGATAGACGCCCATGGACGTTCCGTAGGGTGCAGTCATGGTACATCCCGCAAGGAAGGCCGTGACTACCATGACTGGAATCAGGAAGCGAAGTGTCTTCATCATCTATCCCACCGGGTCCAGCATAACAGAAAGACGCCGAGGGAACCTCCCACCGAGCTTTTGCTATGATCGACCGCCACTCACCCGTATCGCAGGCGGGATGTCCGTCAAGCTGCCATCAAACGTGCCCGGTGCTGCGGGTGCGAGAACACCCGGTCCATGACCGCCTCTCTGCCAAAACGCGCTGACCTCCTGGTTGTGGGCGGAGGCGCAGCCGGACTTTCGGCGGCCTCCATCGCCGCACGCGCCGGGTCCCGGGTCATTCTGATCGAGCGTCACCGGCTGGGGGGCGATTGCCTGTACACGGGATGCATTCCCAGCAAAACACTCCTTCGCGCCGCCGCCCTGGCACACGCCCAAAGACAGGGGGGGGCTTATGGCATCGCCCCCCACGAACCGGTCGTCGATTTCACTGCCTTGAGGGAGCATCTCAACCGGGTGATCCAGAGGATCGAGCCCGAAGACTCGGAAACGAGATACCGGTCACTCGGGGTCACGATCGTGCGGGGAGAAGCCCGGGTCGAGGCCGATTTGAGCCTCCGGGTGGACGGGACCCGTCTCACCGGACGCAGCCTCGTCATAGCGACCGGTGCCTCACCCCGCCTGCCCGATCTCACCGGACTCACCGGCACTCCCTGGTTCACAAGTGAAACGCTATGGGATTTGAGGAAGCTGCCTTGTGATCTGGTCATTCTCGGTGGCGGCCCGCTCGGCTGCGAGATCGGTCAGGCCTACCGTCGTCTCGGCAGCCGGGTCACGATCGTGGAATCGGCATCCCGTCTCCTCGGCAACGAACCCGAAGCAATTTCAAAGTCACTCACCACCGCCCTCCGCGAGGAAGGCCTCAAGATCCTCACGGATCGCCGTGCCCTCGGGATCGAGCAGGCGGGCGGACGATTCGAGCTCCTCTTGGAACATGAGAACGGCAATCCGGAATGGCTTCCCTTCGATGCCCTGCTCATCGCCGTGGGACGGCGCGCACGAACCGGCGGCCTCGAGGCGCTCGAACTTGCCCAGGAACCCTCCGGGCGCATTAAAGCCGATGCCTTCCTGCGCACCTCCCGGACGGGTTGCTATGCTGCCGGAGATGTGACCAGCCCGCTCGAGTTCACCCACGTCGCCGGTCAACAGGGCGCCTATGCCGCCCTGAACGCACTGTTCCGCCCCCTCCTCCGCCTGCGCTGGGCCACGAGTCCCATCCCCCGCGTCACCTACACGGACCCGGAGGTTGCCTCCGTGGGGACGGAAACGAATGGAGAGGTCGTGGAGAGCCTCGAAATTCCCCTGGCCGAGATCAACCGTGCCGTGACCGACGGGGTCGCTCACGGCGTCGCACATGTCGGGATCGACCGACGGGGACGCCTGGTCTCGGCCTCCCTCTGCATGCCGCATGCGGGTGAAAACATCGGGCTCGTGGCGCTTGCCATGCGCGAACGCTTCTCGCTCTCGCGGCTGCTCAGCCTGATCCAGCCCTACCCGACCTATGCGGAGATGAACCGCCGGATGGCCACCCGCTGGCGGGAACGTCACATGGGATCCACTTCCCGGCGGTTCGCGAGGGCGCTGCTCGGCCTGCTCCGCGCCCTCGACTGAAGCGGTCCCTAGTGGCCGATGTGCGCCCCCGGTCCCGCAAGATCCTCGGGCTTCGATGCACCGAGGAAATCGCCCTTGCCGATCTCGATCCCATGGTGACGGAGGATGGCGTAGGCGCTGGTCAGATGAAAGTAGAAGTTGGGATAGGCAAAATGGAGGAGATAGGGCAGGCCCACAAGCTCGGCCGTATGATCACGGACCGGCAGGTGTATCCGTCGGTCCTCCGCCCCCTCGAAATCCTGCTTCTTGAGCGTCTCCAGGAAGGCCACCGTGCGTCCGATACGCTCGTCGATCTCGGCGAAGGTGGTCTCCTTGTCCTCATATCGCGGCGGCTCCCCGCCCGCCAGCCGGGCTGCACACCCCTTTGCCTGATCGGTTGCGA
>JAKARN010000209.1 GCA_021828425.1 Pseudomonadota bacterium
CCGATTGCTCGAACATCCGGGCCACGGCCAGACTGGGTGCGGTGAAGTGGAGCTTGATCGCCTGCGCACTGTAGTGCACCGACTGGAGATGGATCGTGGCCGGGCGGCTCTTCGAGATCCGGACCAGGAACGCCAGGAAACGAAGCGTCCCGGCCGGACCCATGGACCGCGCCCGCAGCGCCTGTTCGATCTGTGCCCGCGGGGAGACGTACGGCTGGCCGGGCAGCAGCTTGTGGAAAATCCGGTGGACCCGTGTTTCCCACGCCTGGGCGGAGGAGGCGAGGCGGATGCGCTCGGTGAGGAGGAGGGCGAATGCGACGGTGAGGACGAGTGCGCCGAGCTGGGCAACCGGTTTCCAGCGGGCCCAGTAGGCCCGCTGCTGATGGCCGGGGGCAAAGGGGCCCTGCAGGAGGTTGAGCCCCGGGACCGGGGCGCGGGTGGCCTCCTCGTACCAAGGGCCGTCGCCCATCCTCCACTCGCAGCCCAGCTCGGCCGCACTGGCCTTGAGGCTGGGGACTGCGGGATCGGCGGGGTCTCCCCGGAACAGGATTTCACGGGGTCGGGCCGTTTCAGGGAGGTTGCGGTGGACTCGTTTGAGGATTTCCGGTGCGAGACCATCCGCCACCGCGCAACCCTGAAAACCCGGCCCGCGGATCAGGAGGTCGGTGCTGCGGGCGATGTGCCAGGTGAAGGGCAAGGCAGGGAGGAGAAAGAGGTCCGGCCAGAGCTGGTCGGGGCGCAGGCCGGCTTCGAGCAGGATCGCAAGCCACCTCTCGAGACTCGACCGCTCGACGATGGCGACCGGGATCTCGCCTTGGGGATCCGGGTTCCCGGAGGCAAAATGCAGGGTTTCGAGATCGCCCGCGACCTGCTCCTCGAGTGCGAAGGGGATGGCTTCCGCCCATTGCCGCCGGGATCGCAGGGGCAGACGAATCCGGGTGAGCGTGACCTCGCGGCTGGGTATGGCCACCACCACGCGGCGCGAGGAGGCATGGCGTGCGATGGCCGCGAGAGGGTCATGACCGATCCCGCCGCGGCGGTGTCCCTGGGTGTCGAGAACCCACCAATCCGCAGCATTTGCGTCCTGTTCTAGTCGGATCAGGATCTGTTCCACCATCTCGGGCTCGCTGCGGGATCCATGACGTGATCGGGGAGGGGCCGCGAATCGGTTGCGGACTTTTCATCCCCGGTCAGAGGATGATACCTGATCTCACCCACTTTGCCCATCGGGCGCGGGAGATCCGGGTCGGAGTGTTAGCTCCCGGCACCCAAAGTCTGGGTGTAGACCCGGAAAAAACCGCTCGGCTCGCGGTACAGCAGGCTGCTCAGATGGAAGCGGCTTCCGGCGAAATGAATGTCCAGGCGGAGCCTGAAGAAACTGCTGTCAGTCCCGACCGGAACCGTGACCGTCTGTCCCAAGAGCCCCTCGAACTCGGCCGTGCTGTTGAACCCGCCCGTGCGCTGCTGCTTGAGAATCGCCGCGAGCGCCGTGCTCGTGACGCCGGGCACCAGGGCATCCAGGACCTCAAGCGGGGCGGTATTGACATTGAGCGCCGTGGGGACCGGCAAGGCGACGACCCAGAGTCGCAGGCTCTGGTACTGCGCGAAGCTGAGACCGGCAATCAGGCGCAACTCGGTGGTGCTGGCCATGGGGATCATGGGCGCCCGGTAGGGCGGGTCTTCCGCGGCATAGGTGCTGTCCAGGGCGGGGGGGGATCCACCGGGTGTGCTCGCGACCCAGCTGGCCACGGCCTGGGCGACTTCCGGATCGATGCGGAGTTCGGCCAGGAGGCGTTCGAAAACCCCAAGCTGGCTGGGGTTGACTCCTCCTCCCTGGGCCGCGAGATTGTTGATGTTGAAAAGTCCCTGAAGGTCGGTGATTTGTCCGGCGATGGCACCATGCGGGATCGGGAAGGGGGGGAGCCTTTGGGCCCAGGTCTGGGTGAGACTGACCGTGGGCCCGGTGCCGAGCTCCTCGTGCATCAGGCTGTCGATCCAGGATTCGGCACCCAAAGCGTACTCATAGCTCTGCTGAAAACGGAGCAGGTTTTCGGTCCGGTGCAGCTCCAGGTTGCGATCCCAGATCATGCGGCCGGCGATGCCGGCCGCGAGGGCGATGACCACAAGGGCAATCAGGATGGCGACGCCCCGTTGCGAGATCCGTTTCATGGCAGTTCGAAAATGCGCTGGATCCGGCCCCAGGCCCGGGTCCGAAGCCGGATCTCGACGGCGAGCGGGCGGTGGGTGAGTTCGCTCGCCATGGGCTGATCGAGCGGAGGCCAGTGGTGGTGCCAGTGACCCGCCGGACCGAGGAAGCGGACGCGGAAGGAACGGATGCCGTGGAGGAGGGTGTCTTTTCGGGGAGGGGTCGGCATGGCCCGGTCGAGGACCGGCCAGGTGAAGCGGACGAGGTGGTGGCCAACCAGTCCGTATCCCACCCGCTCGAGGTCGGATCGGTGGGCTCCGGCCGGGTTGGCATCACCATTGCGCGTGAGGACCAAAAGCGGGCCGGGTTCACCCCGCCCGCCATGCAGGGCCGGCTTGAGGATCCCGCTTGCGGCGCGGATCGGGCGGGGGGCGGCTTGCGCAAGATCCTGGCTCATGAGCAGCATGGTCATCTGGAGGGCTTGGAGCTCGTGTCCCCGGTGACGGGTGACGGCCCGCTCCCGGATGATGGTGTCGAGCGATCCATAGGCCATGATGGCCAAAAGAGCGAGGATCGCGGTGGCGACCAGGATCTCGATCAGGGTGAAGCCGGGCGAGCGTTCCATGGGTTCAGGCGCCCGGTACTGCGCCACCCGGGCTCAGAGGACCACCCGGGAGCGGGGGACCGGGCAGTCCCGGTCCGATCGGGTTGGGCATGACTCCCGGGGGTGGGGCGGTGCTGCTGAGTGGGCTTGGTTGGTTGAGCAGCGAACGGCCGAGAAAGCCGGTCAGGGTGACGAGTGCACCCGAGTGGCTGCCGGCCGGCCGGATGCCGACCCGGACCCGGAGGATTCCGGGAGCCGCCGTGTGGTAGGCATGGAGCGTCCACTGCCAGCGGATTCCTCCGAGGCGGGTGTGGCCGGTACTCCGGCCCAGGCTTGGCCAGGTGGGGGCGAGACGCAGCTCTTCGATCTCGTTGGCTGCCACATATCCGGCCAGGGTGCGGGCCTCGAGCGCATGCGCCACGCGTGTGTTTTCGATCGAGGTGCCGAGCAGGGCAAGCAGTCCGATGCCGACGATGGCGAGGGCAATCAGGACTTCAAGCAGCGTGAATGCGCGTTGTCCGGCCATCCTTCATGACGAGCTGCGGTGGGGCGGGATCAGCGAGAGCTTCCCCGTGGCCGTGCCCCGGATGCGGAACGGCCGCCGGTGGCCATGGGCCGAGATGCTGATCTCGAAAGCGCTGAGCTGGCCGTTCGGCAGGATCAGGATATCCGGTGGCCGGTGGGCGGGCCTCAGGTGGCTGACTGGAGCCTGGGACCGGGTTTTGTGCCGGACCGGAGTCTTGCGGACCGGTCGCCGGGTGGGTAGGTGGAGACGGGTTCCGGTCAAATCCAGACTGATCGTGAGGGCCCGGGGCAGGCGCCGCCGGTGATAGATCGAACCGTGAGCGAAATGTACCCACTGTCCGTGCTCGTCCCGGAGGAACCAGTAGCGGTGGGTTTCCAGGCACAGCCCGTAGGTCTCGCCCTGGATCACGGCCTGCTGGGAAGCCAGTTCGATGAGGCCGGCCAGTCGGCGCGCCGCCTGTTCGCGTTGCGAGGCTTGGCCCAGTGCGCTGAGTGAAAGAATCGCGATACCGGTCAGGATGCCCACGATGAGCAGGACGACCAGGATCTCGATCAGGGTGAATCCGCGCTCCCCCGGCGCCCGATGCCGGATCATCGGGACCGGTCGAGGTTCCAGTTGCCGATCACCCGGTGATGGC
>JAKARN010000210.1 GCA_021828425.1 Pseudomonadota bacterium
ACAACCTCGCGGATTTCATCGAGGATGATTCCTCGACCGATCCAATCGAGTTCCTTCACCGGTTGGGGGTGGAAAATCTGCTCGACCAGTGGATGCAGGAACTGGATCCCCAATCCCGGGCAGTCGTGCAGCGCCGATTCGGGTTTTCTGGGGGTGACAAGGAAACGCTGGATCGGATCGGCCGCTCGATGCGCCTCAACCCGGAAGCGGTGCGTCAGATCCAGATCCGGGCCTTGAACAAGCTCAAGAGGCTCCTCATGCGGGGGGGGTTCTCAGCCGCTGCCCTGCTCGATTGAGGGTTTGCCGGGGGGCGTGACCAGCAGTGCGGCCACGACCTGCCGCCCGTCGGTGGCCAGGATGTTGTAGGTCCGGCAGGCCGCAGCCGTGGTCATGACTTCGAGACCGATCCGGCGGGAGAGGATGTCCGCTGCAAGCGGGGCGGAGGGGAAGACCAGACTGGTTCCGCTTCCGATCAGGAGGATTTCCGGTTCCAGCGAAAGTGCCGGTTCCAGTTGCTCCAACGAAAGGCTTTCGATCCTCTCCACCCGCCAGTCGGCGGGGGCCGCTCGGGGGGAGACAATGAGAGGGCGCGTGTGGCGTGTTTCATTGACGTGAACAAAACCGGCCCCATAGCTCCGGATAAGATAATGCACATCTCCCGCTGGAAGGTCTTTGTCGATCCGCATGGTCCGAAATTACCCCGAGCCTCCCCAGAACACAACTGGGAACCTGTCTTTCGTTCTGGCGTTCGGGATCTCGCCCGGCAAGGGTCCTTGAGCTGTCACGGAAACCCTTTTTGTTGAGTCCTGATCCCACGTTCATCCGGCTGGTGCGGCCCAGGGAGGGGGGCGGCTCCCCTTCCTGGCCCGGTGTCGCTCCAGTTCTTGAGCGGGTTTATCGTGCGCGAGGGGTCTCGGATCCCGGCGAACTTGACCTGTCCTTGCAGGGTTTGTCGGACCCGGTGACCCTGCCCGGCCTCTCCGAAGCCGTCTCCACCTTGATGGCGCATCGGGCCGCCCCCATCCTGGTCGTCGGGGACTACGATACCGACGGGGCGAGTGCAACCGCACTGGCGGTGCTGGGGCTTCGAGCGTTGGGCTGGGACCGGGTCCACTATCGTGTCCCCAACCGATTCCGGCACGGTTATGGTCTCACCCCCGCACTGGTCCGCGAGATCCTGGAGGATCCGCCGGCCCTCTTGTTGACGGTTGACCAGGGAACCACCAGCATCGAGGGAATTGAACAGGCGCGTGCGGCCGGTTTGTCCGTGGTGGTGACGGATCATCATCTGGCGGGCGCCCGATTGCCACCGGCATCGGCCATCGTGAATCCCAATCTCCCCGGATCGCGTTTCCCCTCCCGCGGACTTTCGGGAGTGGGGGTGCTTTTCTACCTCCTGATTGCCCTGCGGAGCGCGTTGCGGGAACGGCAGGCATTGCCCGATGAAAAACCGAATCTGGCACAGTGGCTGGATCTGGTTGCGCTCGGCACCATGGCAGACCTGGTTCCCCTGGACCGGAACAACCGGATCCTGATTGCACAGGGACTGAGGCGGATCCGGGTGGGTGAGTGCCGGCCCGGCCTGAGGGCACTGCTCGCGGTTTCCCGCCGCGAGATGGAACGGGTGACGGAGGAGGATCTGGCTTTCGGTCTGGCGCCACGCCTCAATGCGGCGGGACGCCTGGACGAGATGGGTTTGGGGGTCGAGTGTCTCCTGACCGAGGATTCGGCCCGGGCCCTGGAGATGGCCCGTCGGCTGGATGGCATCAATCAGCAACGGCGCGAACTCCAGGGTGTCACGGAGGAGGAAGCAGCCGGGGTTCTCCGGGACGGGGAGGAGGGAGATCCCGATCAACTCGCCTGTGTTCTCTACGAACCAGACTGGCATCTCGGCATCCTGGGCTTGGTCGCCTCGCGTTTCAAGGAACGGGTTCATCGTCCGGTTTTTGCCCTGGCCCTTGGCGAAGACGGCCGGATACGGGGTTCGGCGCGTTCGATCCCAGGAATCCATATCCGCGATCTTCTGGTCGAGATGGATGTCCGCAAGCCGGGTCTCTTTGACCAGTTCGGCGGACATGCGATGGCGGCCGGACTGACCTTGTCCCGCGGGGCGGGCATCGAGGACTTTAAGCGCCACTTGCAGCTTGTGCTCGAGCCCTACCGTGCGCTCTGCCTGGGAGACCGGGCGATCCGAACGGACGGTGAGCTTGTCGCAGGTGATCTCAGCCGGGAGACAGCCGGATTGCTGGAGGGCGGAGGACCGTGGGGCAGCGCTTTTCCGAGACCCCTGTTCGATGGCCGATTCGTCCTCGAACAGGTCGACCGGCTGACGGAACGCCATTTCCGAGTCCGGCTCCGGGAGTTGCGCGGGGGTGGGGTTTTTACGGCCGTCGGGTTCCCGCCCATCCCGGAACGACTTGAGCCGGGCACGATCAGCCATTATCTCTTTTACCCGACGATCAACCGGTTTCGGGGAACCGAGGCGCTTGAGCTCCGGATCGTGTCCCAGTTCGATCCGGACCGGGTGAAACTCGTTGAACGTGATAAATTCTAAATCCTGAATTTCCCTCGGGGAGGGGACCGTGTGTCCGGATTCACTCGAATCATCCAGCCTGAAAGCGCGCCTGCGGGCGATCGAGCCCCGTCTCGAAACCCTTCGGAGGTCCCTTTGACTACGACCAGTCAAAGGCGCGTCTGGAAGAAATTGGACGGCTCATGGAAGCGCCCGACTTGTGGAACCGGAGGGAACAGGCTCTGGAGCTGGGCCGTGAGCGGTCGCGCCTTGAGGCCCGGGTCCAACCTTTTGATGAAATTGAGGGACAGTTCAGGGATCTTTCGGAACTCTGGGACCTGATGCAGGACGCAGAACCGGATCCTGTGCTCCTGGAGTCCTGGGTGGGTGATCTGGGCGGGCTGGAGGAACGGATCCGGTCCTTCGAGTTCCAGCGCATGTTTTCCGGGGAAATGGATGAGTCCAACGCGTTTCTGGACATTCAGGCCGGGGCTGGCGGGACGGAGGCACAGGACTGGGCCCAAATGCTCCTTCGCATGTACCTCCGGTGGGCGGATCGGCATGACTTCCGGACGGAGGTGGTCGAGGAAACCGCCGGCGATGTGGCGGGAATCAAGGGGGCGACGGTCCACGTCATGGGCCGTTACGCCTACGGCTGGCTGCGGACCGAGACGGGCGTCCATCGCCTTGTCCGCAAATCCCCGTTCGATTCCGGAAACCGGCGCCACACTTCTTTTGCCGGCGTTTTTGTGTCACCAGAAGTCGATGACTCGATCGAGATCGACATTAATCCGGCCGATCTCGAGGTGGATACGTTCCGTGCCAGTGGAGCGGGGGGGCAGCACGTGAACCGCACCGAGTCTGCAATCCGGATCACCCACCGTCCGACGGGGATCGTGGTCACCTGCCAGAGCGATCGTTCCCAGCACAAGAATCGGGCCACGGCCATGAAGCGATTGCGGGCGCGGCTGTACGAACTGGCCCTGCAGGAAAAACAGGAGACGCTACGGGCCATTGAGTCGGGCAAGAGTGACATCAACTTCGGAAGCCAGATCCGCTCGTATGTCCTGGACCAGTCCCGCATCAAGGACCTGAGAACCGGGGTTGAAGTGGCGACACCGCAAAGCGTGCTGGACGGTGACCTTGATCCATTTCTGATTGCCAGCTTGCAACAAGGGGGATCTGCATGAAGCCGCCAACCCACCCGGACGAGGAGGAAAACCGGCTCATCGCCCAGCGACGGGAGAAGCTCTCCGATTCCCGCAGGGCAGGATTCGACTATCCCAACCATTTTGTCCGCAATGCGCACGCAGGCGGGCTGGCAGCACTGTATGTGGCCTTGCGTGTCGAACTACCGGTGGCGAGCCCGATCGGAGTGAGACTGTTGGCGCTACT
>JAKARN010000211.1 GCA_021828425.1 Pseudomonadota bacterium
TCGTTGCTGGTTCACATCCCTACGAGCGTGGCCAACACACCTTTACCGGCACCTCCCAGGCCTCGGCTGTGAGCACTTGGCTCAACAGCAACCTGGCATCCGCAAATCCTCCGCTTGGCTTTGTGACGATCGTGGCTTTCCCTGACGGATCAAGCGCCGAATATCAGGTCACGGGAACCAATCCACTGGTTTTTTCTTTTGTCTTGGACAGCGGATATGGTGCCAATGGCGAGCCAGAGAACGACTCGGGAGAACCGGTCAGCACGACGGCGGTCGATTTCCTGACACCACCGGCCAGCTTCAACGTGAAGCAGCAAATTGCCACAACCACTACCTTGGAACAAAAGCTTGATGCGGCGATAATCGGTAATCAGAGACTGGGTCAAGCCGGTGTTACAGATGTCGGAGTTTCTTTGGGCGGTTTTAAGGCTGGTATGGTGAGTCTAGATTTGAGCCAAGGGGGCAACTCAGGCTGGCAAATCTTGAAGTCAGAAACCTTCTGTGCTCTTACCAAGAAGTGTTCGGGCGGCTGAGGATTACCTGAATGTCACATCCCCTTGCCGGGAAGGAAGAGAGAGTTGGTCATTCCTCCTCGTGGGATCGAGGAGGGGTCTGATTCGGCCGGGCCTCCGTTGGGATCAGGATTGGGCAGGCTGGCGGTTCAATGGGCCATGGCGGCCGGGGTGGAAGTCCTCTTGCTCGGGGCTTTTGGCCTTTGGCTCTGGAGTTCGCGTCCTTCGGCACGGCCTCAAGTGCTTCCCCGTCCGACCCCGGTCCACTGGCTTGCACATCGGCCGAAGATCTCGCGCGAGCATCCGGTCGGGCCGGTCATCCAACGTGCGGAAAGTGTGGTCCACCCCCCACGGCTCAGGATCTCCGGAGGATCCCTTCTGGCTCGGGCGGTGGGGGTACCGGTGCCTCAAGTGGGGACCTTGCGTCTGTCCGGGATCCATGCGGCTCAGGGGGCGGGCTTTGGGTCTCCCGGTCGGGGCATTGCGGTCCGTTTTCTGATCCCCGGTTCCGGCGGTTTTCCGGCCACAACTGATCGGGTGAAAGAACTCCATCGGGGGTGGTGTGGTCGCGAGTTCGGTCCCGTGAACTCCTATGTCTGGCTCGTGGGCCGGGTCGGCCGCTCGGGGCGGGTTGTTTCGGTAACGGTGCTGCGTACCGACTCAAATAAAAGCATGATCCAGAAGAGTGTGGAGTCCGTTCGCGGGGACCGGTTCTCCCCCCTCCGGAGGGATGGGCACCCCACCTGGTTCCGGATCGTGGAGGTCTATTGGTGGGAGTCTATAGTAGATCGGTCTCGTGATCCGTCCTGGTGGGTGTATTGTCGAACTCTGGAGAGGAATCATCAAATGCCGTCCTGGCTTTTGTATCATATCCACGGCCATCACCCGCTGGCGGCCCGGCTGACCTATGGCCCATTGGCCAAGGACCAACCCACCCCGGACATTGCCCGGGCCGTTGCCCTGACGCTCCGGCTTCTTGTGGCCGGAGACCTGCCCCGGTGAGTGGGTCATGATCCGGCGCTTCGCGAGCCTGGGCCGGTACGGCATCCTGCTGGTGCTTGCGGGCTGTGCCTCAACGCCCCGCATCGTGGGACCGGTCCGGCCGGCGATCCGGGCGAACCAGGTCATGATCTTTACGCCGCCGCTCGTCCCCAAGCATTACGTGGTGGTCGCGAAGCTGGATGGGAGCGGTTTCGGTGGGTACTCGGACTTGTCGTATGACAGCTCGCTCCTCCGGAAACTGCGCCGCGAGGCGGCCCGGCTCGGAGCCAACGGGCTCTTGCTCGTGCCTTTCGGGCACTCGCGGATCCCGAGCGCGATGTTGAAGCTGAGAAGGCGGAAAGTGAAGCGTTGCACGCCGTGGTGGGGACCCCATGCGTGTGTGCTACACGGACCGAGAGCACCTAGAGGAGCTACGGGTTCACTGGATGGCCCGTTCGCTCCCCGATGGCCGGGGATCAGCGTGATCGAAGCGATTGAGGTCCCACACTGGAAGAAGCGGGATCTCAAGCGTGAGCTGAAACTGCTCAAGGGCAGGCCCTGAGAAGGATGGCATTCACTCGAGCGCTTTGGCTCGCTCCGGATCCTGCCGTGGTTTCTCAAACTCCTTTCCCAAAGTGGGGCCCGGCAAGCCGATGCCCTTCTTCACGGCAGCCCTCAGATTTGAGCGTGGCTGGATTCGCTACCTCCTCCGGGCGATCCGGCGCTTTTGCGGGGCGACATCGTCTACAGGAAGAGGAGGCACATCATCAGCCGGATCTCACGAAAATGCGGCTCACGAAGTAAGGTCAAACGCCGGGTTATCCGCCTCGGTATCGTGGATGCGCTTGCAGTAGAGTATCCGTTCATTGTCATCAGGTGCAGGACCCTCCACGATGGGCACGAGGTTTTCTCCAGACGGGTTCCGCCACCCAAGCACTTTTGCCGGGGTGGCCTACAGGCGGTATGGCGCACAACTCCCGTACAGACTTTCCAGTCGGTATCGGGGTTCCCGGATCCCCTATTGAACTTGAACCGTTCGGCAAACGGGGTGCGGTTCCCTTTTTGGCGGGAGAGCCCGGCGGGTCTCCTAATCGCACTCAAGGTCCGGGCGGGTGCGCGACGGCTGTGTCTCGGCCCGATTGTCGAAGCTACCGGGACATCCGGCTGGCCGCCTGCAAAACACCCGGGTTCATCTACCAACAAAATCCACTGAATCGATGGCAACCTCGCCCCCTGCCAACCCCAGCATCAGCATCAGAAGTAGCTGGCCAATCCCGGCCAACCCTACCGACGGGTTTTCCGTGCGTCAACTCTTTGGGCACCGGGGACCGGACTCTGGTGGGTGTTTTCCCGATCCTGATGGGGTGTCCGGAGCCCTATGCGTCCTCCCAGGGGTCGATAAGGGTCAGGTTCAGGTCAGCCACCTGGAAGGGGCGTATGTCACGTGTCGCAAGGATAAACCGGTTGGCGATGGCAACGGCCGCAATGCAGGCATCGGCCGTCTCGATGCCCCGACCTGCTGCGCGAACCTTCGCGAGCAGTCCGGCATAGGCATCCGTGCAAGCCAGGTCGAACGGCAGCACGCGACCGGCGAACATGGGCAACACCCGTTTTTCGAGATGCTCATGCAGGTGGGACCGGCGCTTTCCAGCCGGCAGCAGCGCCACGCCGGCGCGCAGTTCGGCCACGCTCATGGCCGACAGGTAGAGCGTTTCCAGGATTTGCGCGTCGATCCATTCGACAACGCGGGCCTCGGGCACCGGGCGCAGTGGCTCTGAAATCACGTTGGTATCGAGCAGGATCATTCAAAGCTCGCAGCACGGGCCGGGGTTTTGTTTCGCGCGCTCTCGAAGAGGGCGAACTCTTCATCGGTCAGCTTGACCTTGCGGCCGATCTCGGCCAAGAGCGAACCCAGCTTGAGCCGGCCTTCCGGCTTCACCGCAGATTCCAGGATGTCGCGCATTTCGGCCTCGATGCTGCGGCCATGTTGGGCGGCTCGCACGCGGATGGCGCGATGGACCTCGTCGGGCACGTTCCGGACGGTCACCGATGGCATCTTTCAAGACCTCGTATTGATATAGACTCTTGCATTTTATCAAAATGCAAGCATGGCCGCCATCTTCAATAAAACCGGACGCAAATGGGGCAGCACGATTCGGGGTCCGCTGGAGCTCCAGGAGATCGAGCCGGACCCGGTGCATCTCGTGGATCCGAACCGGCTGCGGCGGCTTTGGGCGAAGTTGCCGGCGGGAGGGGCCGGCAAGAATTCGAGGCGGGAGCGCATAGACCGGGCAAAGCGCACCGCTCGCCCACTCCGACCAGCATGCCCAACCCAGCCCGGATGACCCGGGATGGCTCGGCGTCGGTCGGAGCGGACCCAG
>JAKARN010000212.1 GCA_021828425.1 Pseudomonadota bacterium
GGCGGGTGTGGTGGGGGAGGCAGAGCGGATGTCAAGGGATTGTGCGATGGCCACGGGTGGGTGAGGACGGTGCAAGGCAGGCCTGACCTGTGGTTTTGTCCGGATAGTCCGAGATACGAACCTCCGGGAGCGTCCTCCGGACGCAGCGGAATGGAGGAGACGCTGGGTGGTCGCGACTGCCCTCTGGGCAGGAACGGCTGCGGGGGGCACAGGACTTTGGGTCTGGATTGCAGCATGGTCCGTTGTGCCTAGGGAGTGTGGGGGAGGGAGAGCCAGGTGGGGCTTCCTCTCGCGGGTCAGAAGAAACCACCCTGTGCCGAGGACAAGGAGGGCGATGAAAATGCCGGAGAGGAGTGCCGAAAGCCGACGCACCCGGCTACGCCGTCCGGATTCCGAGACGACCCGAATGCCAGAAAGTGTCCCCGTCGCTTGGGGTTCCCGCTTTGCTAGGTCCCGGAGGACGTCATTGATGAGGCTCATGTCCGGCTCCAGATCCGGCTTGGCCAGGACCGGTGTGCCTGGAGGATTTCGCTATCGGCGGCAGCCCGGATGATATGGGTTCTCTGGATCCGTGCGCTTCCGGCACCAAAGGCGGCAAGCAAGGCCTTGTGGGCGCCTAGGTTCACGAGCCGAGGGACTCCCCGGCTCACACGGGCCAGCTCCCGGACCGCCCGAGGGGTGAAGAGACCGGGATCGTTTGAGCCCGCGACCGCAAGGCGGTGATGGATGTAACCTGCAACGATATCCGGGGCCATGGGCTCCAGCCTGTAGCTGAAGCTGATCCGTTGTGCGAGCTGCCGGAGGATCGGGCGGGACAGGCGGGCGTCGAGTTCAGGCTGGCCAAAAAGGACGATATGGAGGAGTTTGGCTTTCTCGGTTTCCAGATTGGACCAGAGGCGGATGGCTTCTAGAGCGGGAGAGGACAGTTCTTGGGCCTCGTCGATCAGGACTACGACACGACCCTGGTTACGGGCCAACTCGAGCAGGCGCCCCTGGATTGCCTCCGTGAGGAGCCCAGCGCCCATGATCGGTCCGAGCGGAATCCCCAGTTCCCGTGCCAGGGCGCGCCGGATCTCGTTCGGAGTGAGGTGGGGATTCGGCAGGTAGGCGGTCGTGAAGTGTCCCCGGAGCCGATTGAGCAAGGTCCGGCAGAGCAGCGTTTTTCCAAGTCCGACCTCACCCGTGATCTTGAGGAACCCTTCGCCACTCTCAAGTGCCAAAAGAACGACGTTCAGGGCCTCCTGATGGCTGCCAAACGCGTAGAAAAAATCGGTATCTGGCGTGAGATTGAACGGGTATTCCCTGAATCCGAAGAAGTTGAGATACATACTACGGGGCTAGTGCACGCCCCAACCCTGCCGGAAATGGCCCTGTCGCCCGAAAGCCCGGGCTTCGCGCCGGGCATAGCGCGACCAGGTGGCCCGGTTGCCCACGACGATCGGGCGCAAGAGGATGACCAGTTCGGTTTTCACCGTTTGCTGCAACCGCTGCTTGAAAAGGTTGCCAAGAAGGGGAATCTGGCCGAGGATGGGTGTCTCGTAATTTTCATTCTCGATTTCGTTCTTCATGAGACCGCCAATGACGATCACCTGGCCAGAGTGGGCACGCACAACCGTATCGGATTCGCGTACCTGACTGAAAGCCAGTGGCAGGGTGCTTGACTGGCCAGAGACCGTGAACGAGGTGATCTGGGAGGTGACCTTGCTCACGGTGGGATGGATTTCCAGAATGACCGTACCATGGGAGGTGATTTCCGGCGTGACGTCCAGGGAGATGCCGGAAAAGAACGGGGTCAGGTTGACGTTATTTGCGGAACTCACGGCGGTTCCTACAAAGGTGTTGCTGTTCACTCCCGTGACAAAGTACTGGTCATTGCCGACTTTGATGACCGCCTGCTGATTGTTGAGGGTGGCGACCCGCGGGCTCGAGAGGACATGGACCTGCCCTTGATGCTGGAGCAGCTCGATGAAACCGGTGAAGTCGCCCAAGTTGAGGGCCATGGCGAAGGTTCCGCCAAAAGCGGTGGTCGGAAAGCTGGACAGGGGGGCGGTGTTGGGCGCTAGGGTCAGCGATTGGCCGGCCAGCGTGGAAGTTCCCTGGTTGAACAGGTTCTGGCCACTAATCTGTCCACCGAGGATGGAATTTCCCGTACCAGGCTGGCCGAGCGCGGCCCAGTTGATTCCGCTCTGGAAACCCTTGTTGAGGGTGACTTCGAGGATCTTGGCCTCAATCACCACTTCCCGGTCCAGACTCCCCTGGATCTGGCGGAGATAATCCGCGGTCAGGTGGATTTCCGTGGGTGTGCCGCGGACGAGCACGACACCGGAGGTTGGGCTTACGATCACCTCGTGACCGGGCGTTTGGGTCACGATGGCCAAAAGTGCCTTCTGGATGTGTTTCCAGAAGGCGGATTTGAACTTGGTTTCAATACTGGTACTGGCCTGCTGCCCGGATGGAAGATAGAGCTGCTGGTTCTGGTTGTTATTCATGTTTCCGTACATTCCCCCTCCGCCGTACAACCCCCCATAGGCACCGACGCCTCCGTACCCGTTGTTCTGGGGCACATTGGTCGTTTCCCCGGAGGTGATGAGTGTCCGCGTGACGCCCTTGCGGCTGACGTCTAGGTAGTTGACGTGAAAGATTCGCGTGATGAGCCCCTTGGGCAGGACAAGGTAGCCGCCCGGGATACGGTGGTAACGGAAGCCGTACGTTGCCCGCACAATGGCAAACACCTCGGGGACCGTCACCTGCTTGAGTTCAAGAGTGATCCGTCCAGTCACCTTGGGTGCCACGACGACGTTGTAGGGGGTATCTTTTACGAGTCCGAGGAAGAAGGGCCGCGCCGGTTCGTTATGGACTGACAGATTGAAGCGCTCCTCGGCAACCCGTCCGATACCCGTCTTGACGGAAGGGAGGAAAGTTGCGGCCAGGCTGGGCGGTGGAGGCAGCGGGCGGAGCGGAGCCATCGGGGTCACCCGCCCGGCATGCCGCAGCAGCGATGCTGGACTTGAATGGGGGCGGGTTGTGGCGCATCCGGATAGAGCGGCTGCGCAGGCGAGGGCCGACAGCAAGCGGGAACGTCGATTCATCGCGGTGATCTCGCAGAAGAACGAAGGAGGGCGGGGTATAGGGTAAGGACCATGATGCCTCCAGTGCCGAGGCGTAAAACAACCCGGCTGGGCTCGATTCGAAGAACGGTTGCGTCTCCCAAGTGATCCCCGAGCCCCAGCCTCCGACCGTTAATTGTGGCAATCCTCCGGTCCGGAGCGATCAGGACGGAGGTCAGCCGATAGGGGACAGGGGTATTTCGTTTGGGGACGGCGGCGAACGGGGGAGGACGCATTGGATCAGGGATCCGGCTAGCCTTGGCGAGCTGAATGGACAGGGTTCCCAAGACACCAGCCAGGAAAAGGAGTGGGAAGACGATGGGTTTATGAGCGGAGGAGTGCACGGTCAAGACTCAGTGTGTGAACGACGAGGGTCGCCCGGTTCTCGGGATAGTGTGTCGCCTTGAGATCGAAGCGATCCCAGTAGAAATGCCACGGCAACCGGTTAAGCGCGTGGAGATAGTCCAGGGTCTCGCGAAAATCTCCCTTGAAGACCAGCTCAAGCGGATGGCTGAACAGGTTGACGCCATTCGCCTGGGCCCCAGGATCGTTGAGCAGTGCACGGGGAGGAAGATTCTGGGCGCGGATGAGCACAAGTCCACGCTGCCTGGCCAGGATAGCCTCGAGCAGCCGGCTCATCACCTGGGGGCTGACCAGTCCTACTGTTCTGGCGTGCAGGTTTCGGTCGACGGCTCGTATCCTGGATAGTGTTCTCGTGATCTTTTGGCGGAGGATCAAGT
>JAKARN010000213.1 GCA_021828425.1 Pseudomonadota bacterium
TCCCCTCGTTTTCTTTTCAATCGTGGCTTTCCTGTTTCCACTGACCCTGAACCCCAAGGGCCATCTCTTGGCCCGGATGGCGCCCGGGATCATCTGGGTGGATGCCATGCTGGCTGTTTTTCTTGGACTCGAGTCGTTGTTTCGTCATGATCATGAGGAGGGCATTCTCGAACAATGGGTCCTCAGCCCGACCTCGCTGGAACTCCGGGTGCTTTTCAAGGTCGCATCCTTCTGGACGGTGACTTCCCTGCCGCTGTTGCTCATCAGTCCGCTTTTGGTTCTCTGGTTGTCATTTCCCCTCCGCGGGCTCGGGATTCTCATGATCGGCCTTTTCCTTGGAACGGTGACGCTTTGTTTTCTGGGGGCTTTGGGGGCGGCTTTGACCTTGACCCTGCGACAGTCCAGCATGCTCATTGCCATCTTGTTCCTGCCGATTGCCACCCCGATTCTGATTTTTGGGGCCCATAGTGCAATACTTGCGGCACGGCAGCTGGATCCGCGCCCGGCCCTTTATCTTCTGGCCACGTTGTTCTTTCTCACGGTGGGCATCGTGCCCAAAGCCATTTCCGCCGCCCTGCGCATCAGCTATGAGACCTGAGTCACCATGACCCTCAAGACCTTTTTCCACCGTCTGGGATCACCACCTTATTTCTACCAGATTTCCAAGCCCTGGGGCCGCGCCTTTGCCTGGATCGGCTTGATCCTGATTCTCGCGGGACTCTATGGCGGTCTGTGGCTTGCTCCACCTGACTACCAGCAGGGGAATGGTTTCCGGATCATGTACGTGCATGTTCCGAGTGCCTGGATGTCCTTGTTCGTGTTCATGGTGATCGCGGTATGCAGTTTTATCGCCCTGGTCTGGCGCATGCGCCTGGCTTATGCCGTGGCCGCCGCATCCGCTCCGCTGGGTGCCGCATTCACGGCAGTTGCCTTGGTGACAGGCTCCCTCTGGGGCAAGCCGATGTGGGGAACCTACTGGGTCTGGGATGCTCGACTCACGTCTGAACTCATTCTGTTTTTCCTGTACTTGGGGGTGATTACCCTGAACCGTTCGTTCGAAGACCAGAAAACTGGCGACAAGGCGGCTGCGATCCTGGCCCTGGTCGGGGCCATCGATGTGCCGATCGTTCATTATTCCGTTGACTGGTGGCAGACCCTGCACCAGGGATCCAGTTTCAAGGGGCTCACATCGGAGATTGCGCCTTCCATGCTTTGGCCGCTTCTCGCCCTGATGGCGGGCTTCATGTTTTATTACGGTTGGCTCGTCTTGTGGCGAACCCGCTCCGAGCTCCTCCTGCGGGAGGCCGACCGTGACTGGGCCCAACAGGTGGTCGGGTCATGACGTCCTGGCATGAATTCGTGACCATGGGCCGGTTCGGTCTTTTTGTGTGGCCGGCATTCGGGTTTGGGTTGGTCGTCATGCTGCTCAACATTTACTGGGCCCATCTCCGCGAGAAGGCCGCTCACCGGGAGGTTCGCGAGTCCCGTTCCACCGAGGAGGAAATCCGATCATGACCCGTCGACACCAGCGACTCGTGATGGTGCTGCTCATGCTCGTCTGCGTTTCAGCAGCGGTGGCCTTTGCCTTGCGCGCCTTCAACGGCGATCTGCTTTATTACATTACCCCCACGCAACTGGCCGATGGGCGTGCCCCGGCCCATGGCGCCTTCCGCCTGGGCGGAATCGTCGCCCCGGGCAGTGTCCACCGGAAGCGAGGAAGTATGACCGTGCATTTTGTCTTGACCGACTACCATCATACGGTGCCCGTCGTCTATACCGGGATCCTGCCGGATTTGTTCCGCGTGGGGCAGGGGATCGTCGTCAAGGGGCAGCTGGTCAACGGCGTATTTCTGGCCACTCAGGTATTGGCCAAGCATAGCGCCAAGTACATGCCGCCCGGGATCCATGGAGCGAAGCCGCCCGTCCCGCACCAGAAAATGTTGGCGCTGCAACGCTCCCTGCGGGAAGCTCCAGGCGCATGATCGCCGAAATCGGCCTCTATGCCCTGATCCTGGCCTTCTTCATGGCGGCCAGCCAGACCTTTTTCGGTCTCGCGGGGGCCGGAACGGGGCGTCTAAGATGGATGGCCATAACCCGCCCTGCGGCTTTTGGCCAGCTGTTCTTCATGGCCCTCTCGTACGGCTGTCTCACCGATTTGTTCGTCACGAGCAACTACTCGGTCCGTTACGTGGCGAAATACTCGAATGCGCTGATGCCGTTTTTCTACAGGGTCGCGGGAGTTTGGGGGGCACACGAGGGCTCCATGATGCTCTGGATGCTCGTGCTCGCCCTCTGGACGGGGATGGTTGCCGTGTTCAGCAGGAAGTTGCCGGTGGTTTTTGCCAATCGTGTGCTGGGTGTCCTGGGCGCCATCGCCTGCGGGTTTTTTCTCTTTACCCTGATCACTTCGAACCCGTTTGTCCGCTTGCTGCCTCCGGCGTTGCATGGGGGCACCTTGAATCCGATTCTCGAGGATCCCCTCCTGGTCATTCATCCACCGATGCTCTACATGGGCTACGTGGGTTTGTCCGTGGCTTTTGCTTTTGCGGTCGCGGCCCTGATCGGGGGACGGATGGATGCCGCCTGGGCACGCTGGACCCGTCCCTGGACGTTGGCCGCCTGGATCTTTCTCACGGTCGGCATTGTCCTGGGCAGTTTCTGGTCGTACTACGAGTTGGGATGGGGCGGATGGTGGTTCTGGGACCCGGTCGAGAATGCATCCTTCATGCCCTGGCTCATTGCCACGGCCCTGATCCATTCCCTTGCGGTGAGCGAAAAGCGCGGCGCCTTCAAGAGTTGGACGGCATTGCTGGCCATTGCCGGATTTTCACTGAGCCTCCTCGGGACTTTTCTTGTCCGGTCCGGGGTTTTGATTTCCATCCACGCCTTCGCCATGGATCCCCGGCGTGGAATGTTCATCCTCGTGCTTTTGGGCGTGATGTCGGCACTCGCACTCGCGGTCTATGTCTGGCGCGCGCCGCTGCTCTGGGAAGACGGCGGCGGGTTCCGCTTTCTTTCACGGGAAACCCTGATTCTTTTCAACAATATCCTACTCGTGGCCGGTGCAGCGGCCGTATTCATCGGGACCATCTACCCCCTGTTCATCGAGGTCTTCGGGCTCGGCCGTCTGTCGGTCGGGCCGCCTTATTTCGACCATGTGTTCATCCCGATCATGTTTCCCTTGTTTATCCTGATCGGGATTGGACCGTACCTGAGCTGGAAAAGCGGCTCACTGCGTGCATTATTCAGGCGTCTCTGGATTTCCGCGCTCCTGTGGCTGCTGGTCTGTCTTCTGCTGCTGCTTCTGGCTTTTGATTCCCACTGGCCGCCCATGACGTGGCTGGGCGTACTTTTTGGATCCTGGGTACTTCTGACCGCTTTCGTCGAACCGATCAGGAGGCTCTGGCTTCGTTTTCGGAGGGAACCGGTCCGCCTGCCGAATGGCGTGCTCGGCATGAGCCTGGCCCATTTTGGTGTTGGCGTCATCATTCTCGGCATTACGGTCAGTACGACCCTCGGCGTGTGGCGCGACATGCCTCTGAAACCGGGCCAGTCCTATCGGATGGCGGGTTTCCGCTACCGTTTTGATGCCATCGGGCCGGCTCGGGGGCGCAACTGGACCGGGGTTCGGGCCACCTTTTCTATCTTTCATCAGGGTCGTCTCTTCGCGGTGGTTCATCCGGAAAAAAGGCACTTCTTCCCTGATGGCGGCACCACCACCAACGCGGCCATCGTCGGGGGAGGGCTCCATGACCTCTTTGTCTCGCTTGGCAATCCTTTGGGCCAGGGAAAATGGAGTCTCCGTTTCCGTTATGAACCGATGGTCATTTTTGTCTGGCAGAT
>JAKARN010000214.1 GCA_021828425.1 Pseudomonadota bacterium
TTCCGATCTCGGGCAGACCCCGCTCAAGCTCGCTCTGCCGCTGGCCAAAGCCGGTGTGACCCTGCTCGGTACCCCGGCGGATTCCATCGACCTGTCCGAGGATCGCGAACGCTTCAAGCAACTGGTCGCCGAGGTGGAGCTCCGACAACCGGCCAACCGGACCGTCCGAACGGCCGGAGAGGCCCGAGGGGCGGCCGAGGCACTCGGATTTCCGTTGCTGGCCCGGCCCTCCTACGTGCTGGGCGGACGCGCGATGGAGGTGCTTTTCAAGTTTTCCGAGCTCGATGATTACATGGCGCGGGTCGAGCGAACTCCGCAGGCCCTGCCTGTCCTCTTGGACCGCTACCTCGATCACGCAACCGAGGTGGACGTGGATGCAGTCGCGGATGGGACGGATGTCCTGATCGGCGGCATCATGGAGCATGTGGAACAGGCTGGAGTTCATTCGGGAGATTCGGCCTGTTCACTGCCTCCCCACCACCTCTCCCCCGAACTCCAGGATGTGCTCCGGAAGCAAACCACGGCCTTGGCCCTCCGCCTGGGTGTACGGGGACTCATGAACGTCCAGTTTGCCGTTCAGGATGGTGAGATCTACCTGATTGAAGTCAACCCGCGTGCGTCACGGACCGTTCCCTTCGTTTCCAAGGCGACGGGGTTGCCCCTGGCGAAGATCGCGGCACGGGTCATGGCGGGCAAGTCCTTGGCCGAGTTGGGGGTCCGAAGTGCGACGTCTTCCCGGCACTACGCCGTCAAGATGCCGGTTTTCCCGTTCGTCAAGTTCCAGGGTGCTGATCCCATTCTCGGCCCGGAAATGAAATCAACCGGCGAGGTGATGGGTTTTGGCCGCCATTTTGCCGAGGCTTATGCGAAAGCACAACGCGCGGCCGGGGTCGAACCACCGGACGCCGGAACCGTTCTGATCTCGGTCCGGAACTCCGACAAATCGGCTGCCGTGGATCTTGCGCGTGGCCTGGCCGAACGGGGATTCAGCCTCATTGCCACCCGGGGAACCGCAACCACGCTCCAGGCGGCCGGATTGTCCTGCCGGGCGGTCAACAAGGTACGCGAAGGACGACCGCACGTGGTGGATCTCATCATCGACGGGGACATTGATCTCATCGTGAATACCACCGAGGGTCGTGAGGCCATCGCGGAGTCGCGTTCCATCCGGCGGGAGGCTGTTCACCATAAAATCGCCTACTATACGAGCGTGGAGGCTGCGCATGCGATGCTGACCGCCCGGATTCACCGTGGGGAGAATGCGGTCTGCCCGCTCCATTTGTGGCTTGATGATGGAGGTTCCCGTTGAATCCCCCAGGAGCACCGACCCGTTACCCGATGACGCAACGTGGAGCCGAGCGGTTGCGCGAGGAACTCAAGCGGCTCAAGGGAATCGAGCGTCCCCGCATCGTGGCAGCCATCGCCGAGGCGCGTGCGCATGGCGATCTTCGTGAAAATGCCGAATATCACGCCGCGCGCGAACAGCAAAGCTTTGTCGAGGGTCGAATCCGGGAAATCGAGGAGCGATTATCGAATGCGGATGTCATCGATCTCCGGGACCGGGAGCCGGATGGCCGTGTGGTCTTTGGGGCAACCGTGATTGTCGAGGATACGGTCCGGCATGAACGGATCCGCTATGAAATCGTGGGAGTCGATGAGGCGGAACTGGAACAGGGGCGGCTGTCCCACACCTCGCCCTTGGCCCGGGCCCTGATCGGCCGCGAGGAAGGGGACGCCGTGGAAGTGGTGGTTCCGGGAGGGATGCTTCATCTCGAGATCGTCGAGGTTCGCTACGAGTAGGGGAGCCCGGGGGCTCACCGGGGCGGGTCATGGGAGTGCCCGTCTCCCATGACCCGCCGTTCCACCCGCGGCTGGTTGTCGCGCCACCGGAAGGATCCCTATGTCCGCAAGGCCCGACAGGAAGGATTCCGGACCCGGGCCAGCTTCAAGCTCGCGGAGATCGATCGGCAAGAAAGGCTCGTCCCGGCCAGCGGGCTGGTTCTCGATCTCGGTGCGGCACCCGGAGGCTGGAGCCAGTACGTTCGCCGGCGCATGACGGGCGGAGGACGCCTTGTGGCCATTGATCGCCTGCCCCTGAGTCCGCTTCCCGGCGTGGAATCGCTCGTGGCTGATCTTGAGGATACGGACGGAGTGACCGGGCAACTTGAGACACTGGGTCTCGAGCGCGGCAGTGCAGCCCTCGTCCTGTCGGACATGGCACCCAACCTGACCGGTGACCGCGTGGTCGACCAGGCCCACATGCTCACGCTCGGCCTGGCGGCGCTCGCTCTGGCCCGGATCTGGCTCGGGGCACGGGGCGCACTACTGATGAAATTCTTCCAGGGACCGGAGTGTGCCCACATGCAAAAGATGCTCGAAGAGGGCTTCGTTCGAGTCAAAATCCTGAAGCCCCAGGCCTCGCGCGCAGCGAGCGCCGAGCTCTACCTTTTGGCGCGGGATCCGCGCTTGGTGTAGGCTAATGGGGCTGAAGGAGTCGCCCCATGCGATCCGGGGATTCGGCAGCGGAGGTGAGTAGACGTGAATGAACGGTTAAAGACGGCTTTGCTGTGGGCGCTGGTCTTGGCGGCCCTGTTTTTCTTTGTCATGCATTTCGGCCAGAGCCCGAAAACGACGCAGTCGATCACCTTCTCCCAGTTCATGCGGGACGTGCGTCACCATGACGTGACGGCCGTGACCCTGCAGGAGAGCCGGATCAGCGGCCAGTTGTCCTCGGGAACCGCATTCGAGACCTATAACCCGCAGACCGACAATACCCAGCTCATCGCCGAACTCGATCGGGACCACATCCGCATCATCGGCAAACCCCCCCCTCAACCCTCCTTTTTCATGACCTTTCTCGAGGATGTGCTGCCGTTCGTCCTCCTGCTGGGTCTTTGGTGGTGGCTCATGCGCAGCATGATGCAGGGAGCAGGTGGTCGGGGTGCCTTGTCCTTCGGTAAAAGCCGGGCCCGTCTCATGACAGAGGATCAGGTGCGGATCACCTTCAGTGATGTCGCCGGGGTCGACGAGGCCAAGTCGGAGGTCATGGAACTGGTTGATTTTCTGAAGGATCCGGGGAAGTTCCAGCGTTTGGGTGGACGCATTCCGCGGGGGGTCCTGCTGGTCGGTTCGCCGGGCACGGGCAAGACGCTCCTGGCCAAGGCCATCGCAGGCGAGGCCAAGGTGCCTTTCTTCAGTATCTCCGGGTCGGATTTCGTGGAGATGTTTGTCGGTGTCGGTGCCTCGCGGGTGCGCGACATGTTCGAACAGGCCAAAAAGCATGCTCCCTGCATTGTCTTTATTGATGAGATCGATGCGGTTGGCCGTCATCGCGGTGCCGGACTGGGTGGCGGACACGACGAACGCGAGCAGACCCTGAACCAGCTCCTCGTCGAAATGGATGGATTTTCGGGGAACGAAGGGGTGATCGTGATTGCTGCGACCAACCGTCCCGATGTGCTGGATCCGGCCCTGCTCCGGCCTGGCCGCTTCGACCGCCAGGTGATCGTTCCCCTGCCGGACGTCCGGGGGCGGGAGCAGATCGTCCGGGTGCACATGCGGCGCCTGCCGGTTGCCGATGATGTCCGTCCGGAAATCATCGCCCGCGGCACGCCCGGCTTTTCCGGCGCCGACCTCATGAACCTCGTCAATGAGGCAGCCTTGATCGCGGCCCATAAGAACTCGCGATCGGTTGCCATGGCGGATTTCGAACGCGCCAAGGATAAGATCTTGATGGGGATCGAACGACGTTCGATGGTCATGAGCGAGAAAGAGAAACGGCTGACGGCCTATCACGAGGCCGGGCACGCCATTGTCGGGCTCAATGT
>JAKARN010000215.1 GCA_021828425.1 Pseudomonadota bacterium
TGAGGCGATCGAGGAAGAGACGGTGAACTCGGTCAACCACCCCTCCTCCTGACCCCCACCGATGCGGCATCAGTGCCGCATGCGGACGCGCCAGCCTCCGGCCGGCAGGGACTCGAGCCCCGGGGTAGGGGAATCAAGCGGGAGCCCGACCTCGATGATTCCCATCATGCCGGCCGCGAAATGCCCCGGTTCATGACAGGCATACTCAAGGGTCATGGGCTGGTCCGGAAAATGCCAGACGAGTGATTGGGTCTGTCCGGGCTCCACCGTCACCCCGTTCGGATCCTGCATCTTCATGTCCGGATGGCGCTCCATCCCCTGTTCATGCGCCCGCTGTTCGGCCAGGTTGCCGATCACGAACTCGTGAACCAGCTGCCCACGGTTGGTCACGACGAAGCGGATCGTCGCGCCCGGCGCAACCTCAATGCGGGAAGGCTTGAACCGGAAAGTATCCAGCGCCGTGACATGGATGGTCTGGGTAACCGCCCCGGCTGCACCTGGAGAACCGAAAGCGGACGACGTGACCTGTCGTGCCATCCGCATGGAGGGATGGCTGCTCGTAGGATCACTCGGTGGCGAGCCGGCCCCGCCCCTGGAAGAGCCCTGCCCCAGCCCGAATCCGGCCGGAACCTGGGCCATGGCAGCCGGGGGCATCCCATGGAGCAGTACCGAGGCCGCAACCAACACGAGAAGACCGACCAGGCTTTCAACCACAATCGAATGGTGACAGCGGTCCAGTTCACGGGACGGCAACGCGGAGGGAGTGGCGGGTCTCGGGCGGACCACCCGAGCCAGCACGAAGTGGTCCCAGCCAGGCCGGGGTGGCAGCCCGCAGATCCGGCGGATTTCCGGGAGACGCACATAACGGTTATAGGCGCCGATCAGGATCAAGACCAGGACCAGACCGAGTTTCACGAGCAGCACCTCACCATAGGTGCTGGTCACAAAGGCCGACCAGCTGCCGAGTTGCCGCCAAGCCGTATAAATCCCGGTCACAAGGATCAGTCCGAGCCCCACGCCCGCCAGTGTCGATAAACGAGAGAAGATCACGGCAGGCCGCTCGCGGTTTCCCTCCTTGAGCCGTCGCCTCAGGGTCGGGAACACAAAAAGCGCAATGCTGAAAAGCGAACCGATCCAGAGCCCTGCCGCCACCAGGTGGATCCAGTCCACAAAGACCGGCAACCGGAAACTGCCGTGATCGGCCGGATGCCCGGTTTCACTGCGTGTAAAAGCAATGGCCGAAAGCCCGAGCAGCATGATTCCGCCGATGAGCCGGGCCCGCTTGCGCCACAGCCAACCGGCACCCCAGAGCAGCCAGAGTCCGATCAGGATGGGGATCCGGGCAATCCAGATCTGGCCGAACCGGGTGGCCGAAAGGACAACCGGGATCACGGTCGGCAGGCCCGACAGCGGTCCCCGGCTCATTTCCAGGCTGCGCGAAACCAGGATGAGACCGCTCGTCAAGGTCAGGAAAAGAAGTCCCATCCCTCCCCACCGCCAAAATGGTCGCTGAAACCACTCGTCCTGATCCCGTGGCACGACCCAGATCCAGACAGCCCAGGCGCCGATGGCGGACACGACTGCGAGCACATCGGTCGCGGTCAATGCAATGTAGAGGGGATGCATGCGTGTTTCTCCGTTTCAGCGAACCCGGAAGTACCAGCGGCCTTCCGTATGATGGCCATCGAATGCGATGACACTCCAGTAGACAAAATAAACCCCCGGACCGATCGGGCGCAAGCGGGTCTCCAGGATGGTATGGCTGCCCTTTGGGATGAACCCGTTGCCGATACTCACCTTCTGGCCCCGACGGCTTTTGACGATGAGATGGGAAAAGACCGGTTCGATGCCGGCATCGAACCAGATGGTGACGAGACGGGGGGGCACCTTGAGCCGGGCCCCCACATGGGGGTCCGAGCGTTCGGGAAAAGCATGGGCAAAGGCGGCAGGTCCCATGAAGAACAGGATCGGCAGAAAGAGGCCAGCAATCCTCCGGACCGTACGAGGGGTCATTGGATGGTTCATGAGCGATCTCCAAAAAGGGGAGCCCCGAGTGTCTTCGGGAACAGGTCATCGAAGTAAAAGTCAACCCCGACGACGATGCCCAGTCGGTTGCCGCTCGCTGCATTGACCGGAAGTTCGAGTTCAACCCCCCATTGCAGGTAGTGGCCGATCCAGATCAAGCCCGGGTCGATATCCCCCGTTGTCCGGGCCGGACAGTCGGCATCCAGGCAGGTCTGCATGGGAATCTCGACGATGGGAACCATGTTGTTGAAGGGTGCCCCGATCCCTTCGTAGCGTACGAAATCCTGGAGGTACGGGATGCTGTACTGAAGGGAAAAATCCCAGTTGAGGACACGGGGAGCCAGGGCCGAGGAGCTCGGGATGTTTTCGGAGATGGCTCCCGTAATGGCAAAGGGGGTGAGGTACCGGAGTGAAAAGGGCAGGAAACCGAAGCCTTGGCCAAAGGCAAACTCGGGCGTGTAGACAGAGTCCGGAGAACCGATGGCGCTGCTGCCGCTGCCTCCGAAAGTATCCGTAAACTGCACGAGGCCAATCGATTCCGTCGACGGGATCTTGTAGAGCTGGTAGGCGGCGCCCAATGTCCAGTTGTCCCAGCCCCTGAGCGGAGGGCCGGTTGCGGGCTCGACCTGCTGGTAGTCCGTACCCACCACGAGCCCGAAACGCCGGGTCAGTGTCTTGGCATAACCGAGAGAGAGACTGTCCGTGGTTCCCTGGGGTCCTGGCAGGCTGTTGAAGACGAAAGGCAGTTCATCCGCCACGCCGGGATCATCAAAGGTCAGCGTGGCCGGAAACACCCGCTCGCCGACCACGGCATGGGCGGCTGCAACCGGAGCGGCCACCCCGTAGGCCACGAGCAGAATCCCGAGCGTCCACGCCCACACCAGAGCAACAACCCCGTTGCTGAGAAGGAGCCGCGGTCCGCGAATCTCCTGCCGCTTCCCGTACCGGGAAACCCGTACCACGTTTTTCACCACGCTTTCCCCACCTGAGGACAGGCACGGTCCCCTTCCGGGGAAGCCCGTCTTGTTTGAGTGACCAGACCCCGGCCTGAAGACCGGGCTTCCGGAATCTCCCGCTCCTAGGTAAGGACGGGTGGTGCGCGGCTACGGGTTGTGAGAGGGAGAGGGAACGGTGGAAGCGTCGATGGGTGCGGCAGCACCCGCCCACCGAGACGGTAGAGGACCGGGGCCGTGAAGGAAGGAACCAGCCTGGGCACCACTGTTGTTCCATGGGCCATGACTTGGCAGACGGGACACAAAAGACGCCCCAGGCTGGTCCGGTGGTGGATCAGCCCACTCAGGGCATAGATGCTGGTGCAGGCCACGAGGACTGCCCATGCCATCGCGTGGACGCCGGACCGATGGAGCGTACGCCCGGCCGGCCTCAAACGCCGCTTCCCGATAAACCCAACCCCCAAGGCCCGCTGCTTCGGGCAGCGGGCCTTGGGAAGGAGATCCGGTCCAATGTCATGAAGCGTCCCAGACCTTACATCCGGGGGACAGGGGGGACGGGCGGAAACCGGACCGGGCTTCCGACCGGAAGACTGGCCAGCCCTTGGGCGTAGGCCGCCCGGTTCCAGCTCTCGACGGCTGTCCGGATCCGGGTGTTGAACTGGTGCAGGACCGATCCGACCCGCTCCCGGTCATGACGGATCAGGGCCAGGACCTGGGCGCGTGGTTTCTCGCCCCAGCCGAACGCCGACATGCCGTAGAGTGCGGAGACATGCATGTGCAGGCGGGTATAGTGCCGGAGGAAGTCCTCGGACGCACCATGCTGGGTTTTCGGATTCCAGAGCGGG
>JAKARN010000216.1 GCA_021828425.1 Pseudomonadota bacterium
TTTCGAAATCAACGAGGCCTTTGCCGTGGTCACACTCGCCGCCATCCAGGAACTCGGGCTTTCGCCCGACCGGGTCAATGTCCATGGCGGGGCGTGCGCCCTGGGACATCCGATCGGGGCCAGCGGAGCCCGCCTGGTCGTGACCCTCCTCCACGCCCTCATCCGCCACGGGGGCCGCCGCGGCATTGCCTCGTTGTGCATCGGCGGTGGCGAGGCCACGGCCGTGGCCATCGAGCGGCTGGACGCCTGAGCCCTCCGCGCCATGGAAACCAGGCCATGATCCCCTGGACCAGCACCCTCAAGCGGGATGCCGACTACCAGGAACGCTACCGCCATCACCAGGCGCTCGCCCTCGAACTCGCGGAGCGGATCCGGAAGGCGGCCTCGGGCGGCGGACCCCAAACCCGACGCAAGCACGAGGAACGGGGGAAACTCTTCGTCCGGACCCGGATCGACCGGCTGCTCGATCCGGCCAGTCCCTTTCTTGAACTGTCCCCGCTCGCCGCCCACGGCCTCTACGACCAGGCCGCACCGGGAGCCGGTCTCGTGACGGGGATCGGAAAGGTCGCCGGCCGGCCGGTCCTCGTGGTGGCCAACGACGCCACGGTCAAGGGCGGCACCTATTTCCCCCTCACCGTGAAGAAACATCTCCGGGCCCAGACGATTGCCCTCGAAAACGGACTGCCCTGTCTCTACCTCGTCGACTCGGGCGGGGCATTCCTGCCGCTTCAGGACGAGGTGTTCCCCGATCACGACCACTTCGGAAGAATCTTCTACAACCAGGCCCGGCTGTCCGCGGCCGGGATCAGCCAGATCGCCCTGGTCATGGGCTCCTGCACGGCGGGGGGCGCCTACGTGCCGGCCATGTGCGACGAGGCCATCATCGTCCGCCACCAGGGAACCGTCTTTCTGGGGGGTCCGCCGCTCGTCCAGGCGGCGACCGGCGAGATCGTCGACGCCGAGACGCTCGGGGGCGGGGACGTGCATACCCGCCAGTCCGGGGTCATCGACCGGCTCGCGGAAAACGATGAAGAGGCCCTCGCCCTGGCCCGGGAACTGGTCGATCGCCTGCCGGCACCGCCCCGGGGCGAGGGCCGGTCATTCCGGGAGCCGCGCTACCCGGCCGACGAACTCTACGGCATTCTTCCGACGGACCTGCGTCATCCCTACGAGGTCCGCGAGGTCATCGCCCGCCTGGTCGACGATTCGGCCTGGGACGAGTTCAAACCGCTCTACGGCCGGACCCTGGTTGCGGTCTTCGCCCGGATCTGGGGATACCCGGTCGGCATCCTCGCCAACAACGGCATCCTGTTCTCCGAATCGGCCCTGAAGGGCACCCACTTCATCGAACTCTGCGAGCAACGCGGCATTCCCCTCCTGTTCCTGCAGAACATCACCGGTTTCATGGTGGGACAGAAGTACGAACAGGCCGGCATCGCCAAGGATGGGGCCAAGATGGTGAACGCGGTGGCGACCACGAGCGTGCCCAAGCTGACCCTCCTGATCGGGGGCTCCTTCGGGGCCGGCAACTATGCCATGGCCGGACGGGCCTACGGCAGCCGGTTCCTGTGGAGCTGGCCCAACGCGCGTATCTCGGTCATGGGGGGCGAGCAGGCCGCCCAGGTCCTGTCCATGGTCCGGCGCGAGACCGCCTCCACCAAGGGCGCCCAGCCTCGCCCCGCGGCCGAGGAAAAACAGTTCGAGTCCGAGATCCGGCAGCAGTACGAAACCCAGGGACACCCCTACTACGCCACGGCCCGCCTGTGGGATGACGGAATCCTCGATCCCCGGGAGACCCGGCGCGTTTTGGGACTGGCCCTGAGCCTGGTCACCGATCCCCCCGTCCTGCACCCGGCCGGCCGCTTCGGCGTTTTCAGGATGTGACCATGGACTTTCTGCTCGAGACCCGGGACCCCACGGATGTGGTCACACTCACCCTCAACCGGCCCGCGGTCCGAAACGCACTCGATGCCGCCCTGGTCCGGGAGCTGACCACCCGTCTCGAGACCCTGGCCCGGGAACCCACCCTCCGCCTCCTCATCCTGCGCGGGGCGGGCGGCACCTTCTGTTCCGGGGCCGATCTGGCCACCATGCGGGAGATGGCCGATGCCGGACCGGAGGAGAATTTGGCCGAAGCCCAGAGGCTTTTGTCCTTGATCGAGCGTCTCGACCGTTTCCCCACGCCGACCCTGGCCGTGGTCGAAGGCGCGGCCTTCGGCGGGGCACTCGGATTGATCGCCGCCTGCGATCTCGCCCTCGCGACAGCCGGGACGCGCTTTGCGCTGAGCGAGGTGAGACTCGGACTCATCCCGGCCCTGATCTCCCCCTACGTCGCCCGCGCCATGGGCCATCGGCCACTCCGACGCTACCTGCTCACCGGGGAGTTGTTCGACGCCGACCAAGCCCAAAAGATGGGGCTGATCCACTGGGTCACGCCGCCGGAATCCCTGGATGCCACACTCAAGGCGTGCGTGACCGAACTCCTCAAGGGCGGTCCCCACGCCCAGCGCGTCGCGAAGATGCTCCTCCTGCGCCTGCGCCCCTCCTTTCCCGACGAGGTCCGGCTGGCCGACGAAACCATCCGGCTCATCGCCGAGCTCCGCGCCGGTCCGGAAGGCCGGGAAGGACTCGCCGCCTTCCTCGAAAAACGCCGGCCCACCTGGCGGCCCGATCAGACCCCCGAGCCATAGGGAGGCGCCATGTTCCACAAGGTCCTGATCGCGAACCGGGGAGAAATCGCCTGCCGCATCATCAAAAGCTGCCGCCTGCTCGGGGTGGGTTCGGTCGCGGTCTATTCCGAGGCGGACCGGGGCAGCCGGCACACCCTCCTCGCCGACGAGGCGTGGCCGATCGGTCCGGCCGCCCCGTCCGCATCCTACCTCTCGATCGACCGCCTGCTCGAGGTGGCGCACCGTTCCGGCGCCGATGCCGTCCATCCGGGCTACGGCTTTTTGTCCGAGCAGGCGGAGTTCTGCCGGCGCGTCGAGGAGGCCGGACTGGTTTTCGTGGGACCCCGACCCGGGACGATTGCCCTGATGGGCTCGAAACGCGAGGCCAAGGCACTCATGGCACAGAACGGGATCCCCGTGGTGCCCGGCTACGACGGAACCGGGACGGATTCTGCGGCCTTCGAGCAGGCCGCCGCCCGGATCGGATTTCCCCTGCTCGTCAAGGCGGTTTTCGGAGGCGGCGGCCGCGGCATGCGCCTCGTGCGGGATCCCGGAGAGCTCGCGGACGCCCTGGTCGGGGCCCGGCGCGAGGCCGAGTCGAGCTTTGGGGATGGCGCCCTCCTGCTCGAGCGCTATATCGCGCATCCGCGTCACATCGAGGTCCAGATCGCAGGCGACCAGCACGGACACCAGATCCACCTGTTCGAGCGGGAATGCACCCTCCAGCGCCGTTACCAGAAGGTATGGGAGGAAGCCCCCTCGTCCCTGGTCGGCACCGACACACGGGCCCGGCTGCTGGACGCAGCCCTCCAGGCTGCCCGGGCCGTCGATTACCGGGGCGTGGGCACGGTCGAGTTCGTGGTGGGACCCCAGGGGGATTTCTATTTTCTCGAAATGAACACGCGACTCCAGGTGGAACACCCCGTGACCGAGACCGTGACCGGCCTCGATCTCGTCGCCCTCCAGTTCGAAATCGCCTCCGGCCGTCCCCTGTCCATCCGCCAGGAGGAGGTGCACTGCGAGGGACATGCCATCGAGGTCCGGCTCTATGCCGAGGATCCGGCCCGCGGCTTTCTGCCCACGGCCGGGCGGCTCGATGACCTGCGGCTGGATCCGGATTTCAGGGTCGATTGCGGCTTCGAGGCAGATGGA
>JAKARN010000217.1 GCA_021828425.1 Pseudomonadota bacterium
GCCCATACCAGCGGGGCTCACCGAAAGGTACAGCCGCTCCCCGTTCTGGAAAGGGTGCAAGCCAGAGCCGGTCTCCGGCTTTATGGAGGTCTTTGGTCATGTAGAGTGCGATGGGTTCGAGGTACACCACGATGCGCCCATCGACATGAGCAAGGGCGAGGGCGGTCCGGAGCAGCCCGACGGCGTCATCTGCCCGAGCCGGACAGACCACGATGAGTCCCGGGATATCGCGAAAAATGCTCCAGCTGTTGTCATTGTGGAAATGCCCTCCGAATCCCTTCTGGTAGGCCAGCCCGGGAATACGAACCACGAAGCCATTACGGTACTGGTCCGAGGAGAAAAACTGGAGAGAGCAGGCCTCCCCTCGAATCTGGTCCTCAGCGTTGTGAAAATAGGCCAAGTATTGGATTTCGGCAACCGGCAGGAGCCCGAGGAATGCGCCACCCTGGGCCAGTCCCAAGATGGTTTGTTCGTCTAGAAGCGTATTGAACACGCGCCGCGCCCCGTAACGACGGTGGAGCCCCGATGTGACGGTATAGACGCCTCCCTTCTGAGCAACGTCCTCACCGAAAAGGACCAAACCAGGATATCGGTCGAGGGATTCGGCGAGTGCGCGATTGATTGCGATTGAGAGGTGGAGGTGCTCCCCCGCGGTGGGCTGTCCAGTATCCACTGTCTCCCGATGGATCCGGGTTGCTTCAGTAGCGACGGCTACAGGCGAGAAGGGCGCAAGGGGTTTCATGACTTCCTCGGTATCCGAAAGCCGCAGGGTCTGGATGGCGCGTTCCACCGCCTGCTCTACCCGGGTGCGGGCCTCCTCGTAGGCAGTCAAGAGTGCCGTCCCAGAGGCCAGACCGTTCCGATGAAGCAGGTTGGCTGTTTTGAGAATGGGGTCTCGTGCCTCATCTGCCTCGATCTCCCCAACCGACCGGTACTCACTTTCGGCATCGGTTCCCGCATGACCGAGCAGACGGACCACCCGGAGATGGAAGAAAACCGGTGCCTGCCTCGTACGGCAAAACTCGAGGGCCTCCCGAGCCTTCCGCCAAACCTCAAAGAGATCGCTTCCATCGGCCGAGTAGTAACGGAGCCCAGAGCGGTCACGGTAATTGGATTCGATCCAGCCGGAGGGCGTACGGACTGAGATCCCAAGTCCGTTATCCTCGCACAAGCAGAAAAGCGGACAAGCAAGCCCCTGCCAGGCGGTTTGAGCGGCCGCGTTGAGAGCACCAAGCGCTGTCGAATGGTTGGCGCTCGCATCGCCGAAGCTCACGAAGACGAGACCATCCCGGGGCCATTTCCCGGCCTCAAGCCGGCGCGCCAATTCCAGAAGTGCCGCCGTGCCAAAAGCCTTGGGCACATGACTCGCGATCGTGCTGGTCTGTGGCGGAACCAAAAGATCGGGGTGCCCGAACACCTTGTGCCGTCCCTGGGCGATCGGATCATCCCGGCTTGCCGTGAGCGAGAGTGCGATGGCATGAACCATATCGATGCCTGGCTGATGCCGGGCCCGCTCCAGCATGAAGGCACCACTCCGGTAATGCAAAAAAACAGGATCCGTGAGACGAAGCAGTCGCCCCCAGACCACATTAGCCTCGTGCCCACTGCTGCCGATCGTGTAAAAACCCTGGCCCCGTGTCCGCAGCAGACGCGCCACAAGATCAAGGTGGCGCGAGAGGAGTTGGGATTCGAAGAGCTGCCAGAGATCGCGAATGGAAAGCCCTCCCGTCTCCTCAAGCACTCTCCCGGATTCCTGTGCCGGAGGAGGTGTCGCCGTTTCACCCAGGGCGAACAGAGCCGCTCGGGTCTTGGCATCAAGGATTTCAGCCCGATTGATGCTGCGCTGGGCCTGTCTAGCAAGGCGAGGACCCTGCGTTGTTGATTCAGAATGCATCGAATCCCGTTACCGCCTTGCCCACAACCAGTTCGTGGATGGTCTCGGTTCCCTCGTAGGTCACAACGCTTTCGAGGTTGAGGGCATGACGAAGCGGAGGAAACTCCGTCGTGATCCCGGCTCCACCCAAAAGATCCCGTGCTTCCCGGGCAATCTCTAGCGCCATTCGGACGTTGTTCCACTTGGCAAGCGAGACTTGCGCCGGATCGAGTTTCCCTCGGTCCTTGAGTTGGCCCAGGCGGAAAGCTAGGAGCCGGGCCAAGGTAAGCGTGCGAACCATCTCGGCAATCCGCAGCTGGACCGTCTGCGTGGCGGCCAGGGGCCGTCCAAAGAGTTCACGGGTGCGGGTGTACTCGAGAACCGTGGACAGGCAGGAACGTGCCGCACCGAGCGCACCCCAGGCGATCCCGTAACGGGCCTGGGTCAGGCATGACAGGGGAGCCTTGAGACTCTGGGCTCCCGGCAGCCGGTTTTGTTCGGGAACGGCCACATTGTCGAAAAACAGGGCAGCGGTATCCGAAGCGCGGAGGGAAAGCTTGTGGTGGATGGCCTGCGCGCGGAATCCCGGCATGCCCTTTTCCACGAGAAAACCTCGGATGCCTTGGTCCGTCTGTGCCCAGACCACGGCAAGGTCGGCCAATGTTCCGTTCGTGATCCACATCTTTGAGCCCGAGAGAATCCAGTCCCCGCCATCCAGACGGGCCCGGGTCTGCAGGGCAGCAGGATCCGACCCCCCGTGTGCCTCGGTCAGGCCAAAGCAACCTATGGCTTCGGCGCGTGCCAGTTTCGGCAGCCAATGGGCTTTCTGCTCTTCTGTCCCATAGGTCGCAATCGGGTACATGACAAGACTCGACTGGACCGAGACAAAACTCCGCAATCCGCTGTCCCCACGCTCCAGTTCCTCGCAAATCACGCCATAGGCCAAGGCACCGAGCCCGGGGCAACCGTAGCCGTGGATGGAACTTCCGAGAATGCCGAGTGATCCTATCTCGGGGATGAGCTCCATCGGGAAAAAGCCTTCCTCGAAGGCCCTGGGCAGAAGTGGCAGTGCCCGTTCATCGACGAAACGCGCCACCACTGACTGCACGAGACGATCTTCCTCCGCGAGTTCCGAGCCAATCCCGCAAAAATCTTCCGGAGACATGCTAGTTTTCCCTCCTTTTGGGCCCTCATGATACCGGAAACACACCGCCCCGGATCCGGATCCGGAGTTGTGCTAGGCTCCAAGGCCCATGCATACCACCGATCTCGCCGTCGCCCTTTATCCGGACGTCCTGCGCCTGGCCTTTGCCGCAGGAGACGAGATCATGGGGGTTTACCGCAATGATTTCTCGATCGAAAGAAAGGGCGACCAGAGCCCGCTAACCGCAGCTGACCTCAAGGCTCATGCCGTTCTCGTCGAGGGACTCGGCAAACTCAAACCCTCACTCCCGATTCTGTCCGAGGAGGGCACCGAACCCCCTTGGGCAGTACGACAAACCTGGGAACGGTACTGGCTCATCGATCCGTTGGATGGGACACGCGAGTTTGTCAAACGCAATGGCGAGTTCACGGTCAATGTCGCACTCATCGACCAAGGTGAACCGGTTCTCGGCGTGATTCATGCCCCCGCGCTTGGCGAGAGTTATTTCGGAATCGCAACGGTCGGGGCTTTTGCCTCCTGCAGTCACAATCCCTGGCACCGGCTTAACGGCACGCGTCCCGCAGCTCACCCGCTCCGGGTGCTCGCGAGCCGCTCGCACAGTGATGCCCGGTTGGAAAAATTCCTTTCACGCCTCGGTCCTCATGAACGGCTCGGCCTTGGCAGTTCACTCAAGTTTGCGCGTATCGCGTCCGGTGCAGCCGACCTCTACATCCGGCTGGGACCGACCTGTGAGTGGGATACAGCAGCGGGGCACTGCCTTCAGATCGGA
>JAKARN010000218.1 GCA_021828425.1 Pseudomonadota bacterium
TTGGTCTGGCCATGAACAGCTTGCAGCAGCGGTGATCGGCTTCGAGCGTGAACTGGCCCGGGTTTCCATGACCCCGGCCGAGCAACGGGATCCCCATGCCATCTACCACCCATCTACGGTCGCCGCACTTGTGGCCGAAGTTCCGGAGATTGACTGGCGCGAGCTGTTTTCGGCACACCGGTTGCCGGCAGAGTTCCCGCTGAATCTGGCCCAGCCCGCGTTCTTCAAACGGATGGGTCGTCTTGTGGCGGAAGTCGAGCCTCGTGTCCTCAAGGCCTACCTGTCGCTCCGTCTGCTTTCCGCAGCATCGCCCATGCTCTCCTCTCCATGGGTCGAAAACCATTTCACCCTGATGCAGGCTTTGACGGGTGCGAAGAAGTTGCAACCCCGCTGGCTCCGCATCGCCCGGGCGCTGGACCCCATGATCGGCTTTGCCTTGGGCCAACTCTATGTGGAACGCTATTTCCCAGCTTCATCCCGGGAACGAACCCGGCGGATTTTCGAGAATGTCCGGGCGACTTTTCGGGATCGGATACAGCATCTGTCGTGGATGAGCCCAAAAACCCGGCAACGGGCACTGGAAAAGCTGGATCGCATGACGACCCGCATGGGATATCCCGACCGGTTCCGTGACTACGAGGGACTTGTGATTGATCGCGGCTCCTATTGGGGAAATGCCGTGCGGGCGGCATCCCACGCGCTGGCCTACGATCTGGCAAAGATCGGGCAAGCACCGGATCCTGAAGAATGGTTCATGACCCCGCAAACGGTCAATGCCTACTATCATCCATCCCGTAACGAGATGGTTTTCCCGGCCGGTATTCTCCAGCCGCCGTTTTTTGACCCGGAGATGCCCGAGGCCTATAACTATGGGGCAATCGGAGCGGTCATCGGACACGAGATGACGCATGGCTTTGATGATCAAGGGCGTAAATACGATGCGTCGGGAAATCTCGTGGACTGGTGGACTGCGGAAGATGAGAACGGCTTCCGGGACCGGATCGGCCGGTTGCGGGAGCAGCTGACCGGAGTCCAGATCCAAGGCGGCCATCACTTGAACCCGGAGCTCCTCATGGGAGAGTTCATTGCGGATATCGGTGGTGTGAGCCTGGCGTTTGAGGCCATGCAGCGGGCCGGGGTGGGACCCGGCTTTGCCGGTTTCAGCGAGGAGCAGCTTTTCTTCCTCGCCTTTGCCCACCTCTGGGCGGGCGCGGTCAGGGAGGATGCACAGCGGCTGCTTCTTGCGACCGATCCCCACCCCCCTTCCGTGGTACGGGTCAATGAGACGCTCAAGAACATCCCGGCTTTTGGTCGGGCTTTTGCCCTTGGGGGGGGCGAGCCGCTTTACCCGGATTGTCCGGTGGATCCCTGGGGGAGGGTGCCTGCGGAGGTGGCCTGACCATCCGATCGCCCGGGTACGTGTCCGGTTGCGACCCGCGGCGCGGCACGTTCACAGTTCGTGGTTTGGTCGTCAAAGAAGATATCGGCGCCAAAGGCTTCGAGGAACGGGCTCTTGTCGCGTCCGCCCAGAAAAAACATCTCATCGATCCGGATATTCCAGGCCCGAAGCGTCCGGATGACCCGTTCATGAGCCGGCGCTGCGCGCGCTGTCACCAGTGCCGTCCGGATCGGTACGGATTCTTTTGGGAATTCGGTCTGGACCTTGTGCAGGGTGGCCAGAAAGTTCCGGAAAGGGCCTCCCGGCAATGGTTCCCGTGCTTGCTCGGCTTCCCGTTCGGCAAAGGCGCTGAGCCCCTGTTCCCGGTAGACGCGTTCGGCCTCGTCCGAGAAAATGACGGCATCGGCGTCGAACGCGATCCGCAGTTCCGGGAAACGGCTCTTGCCGGCCTTGCGAGGAATGATGGTGGCTGCGGCATGACCACTCTGGAGGGTTTCCCGGACCGCTTGGGCATCGGCCGACAGGAATAGATCTGCGCGGAAGGGACTGATGTAGGACGCGGTTTCCTTTCCACCGCTGAAGACGGCCTGCGAGATGTCGAGTCCGTAATGCCGGATGGAGTTGAAGACGCGGAGTCCGGTGTCGGCACTATTGCGCGAGAGCAGGATGATGTCCACCTGTTTCCGGTTTCCCGGGCCCTGGTTCAGGGCCAGAAGCTTCTCGGCCAGCGGAAAAGCAACCCCTGGCCCCAGGATTTCGTCCTCATGGGCTATCTGGTAGCGTGCATAGGCATCGACACCCTCGGTTTCAAAAAGATGATGGCTTTCCTCGAGATCAAAAAGGGCCCGCGATGAGATGGCCACCACCATGGGCAGCCTTGTTCTGCCGTCCGTGGAATCAAGGGTTTTCGGATCGAATGGGGAGGAGGGGGTCGGCATGGGGATAGCCATCAATCTCACCGGGAACTGGGAGTACCGGGGCGAGGCCGGGTCGTTCGCATGGCAAACTCTGCTGCGTTATCATAGCCCTTTAGGATGACGTTTGGAGCCCGCGATGCCCATCATGCAACAGTCCGGAAATCCCACCCTCAAAAATAGCCTGCTGTCTCAGTTCCCGGCCCAGCAAGGGGTCGGCCAGACCATGACGCTCCATGGAGCGATGAACAAGGTCCTGACCTGTCTGGTCCTGGTCGTGGTCTCGGCGCTCTTTACCTGGAACCAGTACGTGAACGTCCTCAATGCGACCCATAGTCCGGCGGCCGCGATGTCGGCCACGAGCCTCTACCTCTGGGTCGGACTCATTGCGGGCCTCGTTCTGGCTTTGGCGACGAGTTTCAAGCCCATGTGGTCCCCTGTCACGGCCCCCCTGTATGCGCTGGCGGAAGGCTTGTTCCTGGGTTCGATGTCTGCTCTGTTCAATACCACCTATCCGGGTATCGTGATCCAGGCTGTCCTCCTCACTTTCGCGGTCATGCTGGTCATGTGGTTCTTGTACCGGAGTGGAATCATCCGCGTGACCAACAAGTTGCGGACGGGGATCATGGCGGCCACCGGCGGCGTGTTTCTTTTCTACCTGGTGACGATGGTCGTCGGGTTCTTTGGTGTTCACACCGGTAACCTGTTTTACGGCAGCAAGCTCAGCATCGGGATCAGCCTTGTGATCGTTGCGATCGCCGCGTTCAATCTGCTGCTTGACTTCGACCTCATCTACAAGGGGGCAAAGGCCGGATGGCCCCACTACATGGAGTGGTATTCTGCCTTTGCGCTTACGGTGACCTTGGTCTGGCTCTACCTTGAGTTACTGCGCCTGCTGGCCAATCTGAACTCGCAGCGTTGAGGCGACCGCCGTTCAGGGTTGGGGGGAGGGCTTTCTGGGAGGGATCCGGGGCGGCATGAAGCGGCCCGGTTGGACGATGTGACGGTAGGTGAGACTCCCCACCGAGGCCCGGATGGCGTATCCGGCGACCACCCGCTCGGCTTGGGCGCTCACGTAGGAGACCTGGGATGCGAGCAGTTCCTGTTCGGCGTTAAGAACGTTGAGCAGTGTTTTGACACCCTGTCGGTGCTCTGCCACGACCCCTCGGTACGCGATCTTTTCGGCAACAACCTGTGAACGGAGTGCGCGGAGGCGCGCTCCGGCCGTGACGTATCGTTGCCAGGACTGCGTTGCTGCCGCCAGCGCTTCCCGCAGGACCGCTCGGGCATTCTCACGGTTCTCCCTGAGTTCGGCCCGTGCTGCCCGGATGCGTGAGCGAGTGACTCCACCGGAGTAAAGAGGGACCGAGACACTGAGCAGGATACTGGCCGTGTTGAGGCGGGTGAAACCGAACTCCGGGTTGTAGGCCCGTCCGTAGGAGCCGATGAGTTGGATTTCGGGGAGGGCTGCACTGCGGACCGTATCA
>JAKARN010000219.1 GCA_021828425.1 Pseudomonadota bacterium
CCGATCTGGTGACCTCAGTCTGGTCGATCGGGCTTTCACGATTCCGGATGCCGAGTCTTTTGCGATGGTCCGGGATCTGTTGCGCACGACCGGTATCCTGGCTGGAACTTCGACCGGTGCCCTGATGTCCGCTGCCGTGCGCTATGCCCGTGAGCAGACGGTTCCGAAGCGGATCCTGACCCTGGCCTGTGATACCGGAACCCGCTATCTGTCCAAGGTCTTCAACGCAGGCTGGCTGTATGAGCACGGCCTGACCCCGCAGCGGCGGCAGGGCGATCTCCGGGATTTCGTCTCGCGCCGGCAGTCGGACGGCCAGGTCGTCACGGTGGCTCCCGAAGATAGCCTGGAGGTGGCCTACCGTCGCATGCGGCAAGGTGAGTTTTCACAGCTCCCGGTCATGTCGTCAGACGGGCGATTGGTCGGACTACTCACCGAAACCGACGTCATGAGCGCCCTGGCCAAGGACTGCCGGCTGTTTTCGAGCCCGGTGAAAAGTGTACCCAAGCGGGGTCTCGTCACCCTGGATTCCAGTGCTTCGCTCAACGAGCTCGTCATGAAACTCGAGGCCGAGCCCTCGGTCGGCATCCTGAGGGACGGCCAGTTCTACGGCCTGGTCACCCGCAGCGACGTCATCATCCAGTTCCGGCGCATGGCCGAAGCCATGGCACGTCACCCATGACCGGGTCCCGTCGTCCGGGATTTGCCACGCGGGCGCTCCACGCCGGCCAGGAGGCGGACCCCTTGACCGGTGCGGTCAATGTCCCGATCTATGCCACCTCCACGTACCGCCAGAAGAGCCCCGGAATCCATCTGGGCTACGAGTATTCGCGGACCCGCAATCCCACCCGCGAGGTGCTCGAACAGGTGCTCGCCGATCTCGAGAGCGGGCGGCGGGCATTTGCCTTCGCGTCCGGGCTCGCGGCATCGGCGGCTGTCCTCGAACTCTTGCCGGCCGGCGGCCGCGTGCTCGCGATGGATGATCTCTATGGAGGAACCCGGAGGCTCCTGAGCCAGGTGCGCACGCCGGGTGCTGGCTTGCGCGTCCGTTACGTCGATCTCCGTCAGGCGGACCTGCGGGCGGCGGCACTGGCCGAAAAACCGGATCTCGTCTGGATCGAGAGCCCCACCAACCCACTCCTCAGGATCGTGGACTTGGAGGCGGTTGCACGCGACGCCCGCGCCCAGGGCGCCATCACCGTGGCGGACAATACGTTTGCCACGCCGTGGATCCAGCGTCCCCTGGAGCAGGGTTTTGATCTGGTCGTCCACTCCACGACCAAGTACCTGAACGGACACTCGGACGTGGTCGGCGGGTGCGTGGTGGTGCATCCGGACCGGACCGATCTCGAGGAACGTCTGGCCTATCTGCAGAACAGCACCGGGGCCATCCCGAGCCCCTTCGACTGCTTCCTGACCGTGCGTGGCATCCATTCCCTGGCGCTGCGCATGGAGCGTCACTGCGCCCAGGCACTCGAACTCGCCCGCTGGCTCGCTTCCCACCCCGCGGTCGAGCGGGTGATTTATCCCGGGCTGCCGAGCCATCCGGACTTTGCCCTGGCGCGCCGCCAGATGACGAGTGGGGGAGGCATGCTTTCGATCGTGGTCCGGGGCGGCCTGCCGGCCGCGCGCCGGATTCTCGAACGCGTCCGGTGCTTCACGCTGGCCGAAAGCCTGGGCGGGGTTGAGAGCCTGATCGAGCATCCGGCCCTCATGACCCATGCCAGTGTGCCGCCCTACGAGCGGGCCGCCTTGGGCATCGAGGACGGGCTGATCCGGCTGTCGGTCGGCATCGAGGATCTCGAGGACCTTGTGGCCGATCTCGAGCAGGCTTTCGAACACGCTGAGGAGAACCCCCCATGAGCCCGGTCGATTTCGATTCTGAACAGGAAATCCGCTACCTGATCGAAGGTCTCAAAAACGGCCAGGTCTCGCCGGTGACCTGCTATGAAGCCTTGTGCCGGGCCACGCTCTATACGCTCCACCGGCTCCATGAGTCCGGAACGCCGGGATCGGCCGAGGCTCGCCGTCTCGAGGCCCTGGTTGTGGATCTGCCGGAGACCGGCCGCCACCTCGCGTTTTTCCTGAGTGAGGACGAAGCGATGCGGCACGCCGCAATGCTGGAAGGCCAGCATACCGCCGAGAAAGTTCTGGGTGGGCTGGTGATGGCCGGCCTGCCGCCCGGGGTGGGAATCATCGTCAATCCGAGCAGCCCTGCTGGGGGGTTCCGGCTGACTGGCGCGGGACTCGAGAAGCTGCGTCGCGATTTCGGCATCGCGTTGCCGCCACCGCAGAACGAACCGGCACCCGGTCCGGAGGCGGGTTACCTCCCGCCGGGGACACGCCTCCAGTAATAAGGCCCGGGGAAACCCGTCCGGGGGTCTCCTTGGCGGATCGCGGGACCGGCCGGGCCGGTGTGTGCCGCTCGCCTTCCCATCGGCATCCCCAGATTGAAAAGAATCTCCCGGGGCTGCTTGCCCGCCTTGACAAATCTCGGAGGATGGACATACAGTCGAAACCGGCTCGGGCGGTTTTGCCCCGGGGCCCGGGAATCAGCAATCGCGGGAAACGCGAAGGAGGAGTCCAATGAACATGAGACGGGTTGTCTGGCTGGTTTTGGGCGTGTTTCTGGCCACCAACGGCCTTGCCCTGCAGCTCGCGTGGGCGAGAGACCTGCGCGGAAGCCCCCGCAGCGACCACGGGGTCGGGTATCGCAACTTGCCCGAGCGAGAGACCACCTGGCTCGGCAAGATCAGGGTCAATGGCCATGAGATCCCCCATATGGTGGTTCTCGGTCTCATCAAGGCGGGGCTGGCTCGCACGTGGTCGAGCGCTCCCCAGGATCGCAATCTTGTGGTTTGCAAGTTTCATTACCCGCTCGGCTCCCATTTGAGGAACCGGGCCCTCCTGTTTTGCGAGACCAATGGCCAACACTTCCTGTATCAAAACGAAACCTTTTACAACTATCCGGCCAGCTTCCGGGGTGTCGTGCAGGAATTCCTGCCGCGAGTCCACCACTTTGATCCAGCGGCACTGAGGCGGCTCCTGGCGAAGCTGCCTCCGGTGGACAGCAAGTATGTGATTGAGGTTCGGCAACAGGGCAGGATCGTCTCGGAGTGGTTCATGAACCAGGGCACACTGGTCAAGGTCATCCACTTCAAGAAGTCAGGTGAAAGCCGGGTAGTGGAGTGAGGGCTGCCGGCGTGGCCACGTTCCGGCACTGAAACCTCGCGGGCAATTCCGTCCACGCCCGCGCCTAACCCCTCGCGAGGAGTCCCCTCGATTCCCGGGCCGTTTGCGGGTGTGCCGGGGTGCCGTCCCCGGCGCTGCGTGTTACGGCCCCGCGGGTCACCGGGATTGCAGGTCCGGGTGAGGGGGATCCTCCTGTTCCATCCGGATCGCATGAACCGGCCTTTCCCTGACACCGGGACTGCGGAGCCGTCTGTCCCCGCTTCCGCAGGCCGCCCAAAAAAGAAAGGCGGACCGGAGTCCGCCTTTCCCATGACCTCAAGAGTCTTGAGATCGACCGATCACCAACCCGTCTTACGAACCCGTGTGGGTTGCGGACGAGGGGGCTTTCGTTGCCTTGGCCTTGGTGGCCGCGCTCGGGGTCTTGGTCGCAGTGGCCATTGCAGGAGCCGCCGGCGCCATCATGCTGGTGCTGGAAGCGGCAGAAGAGGTTTTCGGAGCTGGGGCGGGGGTCTTGCTGCAAGCAGCCAAGGCAAGAATCAACACCCCTGCGCTGAGCAGTAAGGCTTTTTTCATCGAATCATTCCTCCTGTGGGGTCTGATATATTGATGG
>JAKARN010000220.1 GCA_021828425.1 Pseudomonadota bacterium
CCGATCTATAATCTTGGCGATCAGGGAATCGTAATAGGGCGGAACCCGGTATCCGGAGTACAGGTGAGAGTCCACTCGGATGCCAGGTCCTCCGGGGGGGACCCACTGAGTGACCAAGCCTGGGGAGGGCATGAAGTTGGTTGGGGTCTCGGCGTTAATCCGGCATTCAATGGCATGCCCACGGAAAGTGATGTCCCGCTGTCGGATCCGCAGAGGTTCACCGGAGGAGACCCGGATCATTTCCTTGACCAGATCCACACCGGTAATGGCCTCGGTGATCGGATGTTCGACTTGGATACGTGTATTCATCTCGATAAAATGAAATTCTCCGTTTTCGTAGAGGAATTCGAAGGTACCAGCCCCTCGGTAACCAATTTTCTGGCAGGCCTGTACACATCGTTCGCCCAGTTGGCGGCGCTGCCGGTCTGAGATTCCCGGAGCGGGAGCCTCTTCAATGATTTTTTGATGTCGGCGTTGCATGGAGCAGTCGCGCTCACCGAGGTGAATCGCATTGCCTTGACCATCGGCTAGAACCTGGACCTCGATGTGGCGCGGAGCCGACAAGTAACGCTCCAGATAGACGTTGGGATTGCCAAAGGCGGCTTGGGCTTCCGCCCGTGTCAGGTCGATTGCATGAACCAAGGCGGCATCGCTGTGCACGACCCGCATGCCGCGTCCCCCCCCTCCTCCTGCAGCCTTGATCATGACGGGATAGCCGATGTTCCGGGCGATTCGGTGGATCTCAGAGGAGTCCGAGCCCAAGGGCCCATCCGATCCCGGGATCGTCGGGATGCCCGAGGTCTTCATGCACTGAATTGCCGAGACCTTGTCACCCATGAGACGGATTGTTTCTGGTTTGGGCCCGATAAAAATGAAACCGCAGGATTCGACTGCTTCAGCAAAGTCGGCATTTTCAGAGAGAAAGCCGTATCCCGGGTGAATGGCTTGGACATCCAGTGCCTCGGCGGCACTAATGAGTGCCGGGATATTGAGGTAGCTTTTTGACGATGGTGCTGGCCCGATGCATAAGCGTTGATCGGCCAGCCGGACGTGCTTCAGATCTTGGTCAATGGTGGAGTGAGCGGCCACCGTTTTGATCCCCAGTTCCTGGCAAGCTCTCAAAATACGCAGTGCAATCTCACCGCGGTTAGCAATCATCACCTTTTCTAACATGGAAAATGGTCCAATTTACTCGATGATGAAAAGCGGTTGATCATATTCGACAGGTGTCGCGTTCTCGGCCAGAATGGCCTTGATTACCCCCCCCTTGTCACTTTGAATCTGGTTCATCATCTTCATCGCCTCGATGATGCACAGTGTGTCGCCAGCCTTGACGGTCTGGCCAACCTCGACGAAGGGCGGTTTATCGGGCGAGGCAGATCGGTAGAAAACGCCCACCATGGGGGCTTGGATTGTATGGCCAGAGCTCGGCGGAGTTTTGGGTGGCTCCGAAGTTGCGACCGGCGAAGGGGGCGGTGGAGTTACGGTGGTTGCCGCGGTGGAGACTGTTGCGACCGGTTGCGGAGTAAGGCGACTGATACGGACCCGTTCCTCTCCTTCTGTGATTTCAATTTCACTGATCCCGGAAGTTTCGAGGAGTTCGATAAGTTTCTTGACCTTACGTATGTCCATGTGGCGCCTCCCGAGGAAATGAAGTCGGTTGATGTAGAAACTGGAGTGCTCCCTCGAGTGCGAGGTCATAGCTCAATGGGCCGAAACCGCTTACAAGACCGAGTGCCAGGTCCGTAAAATGGGAATGTACCCGAGAGCTTTCACGTCGAGCAGGGTTGCTGAGGTGAACTTCGATAAAGGGGAGTCGAACGGCCAGCACGGCATCGCGCAAGGCCAGGCTGGTGTGTGTGTAGGCGCCCGGATTGAAGAGGGCGACCCGCCTTTTTTCGAGCCCGAGCGCATGAATATGGTCAATAATTGCGCCCTCGGAGTTACTCTGGAAATGGGAGGATCGATATCCGGCCTCCTGGATTCGTCGGGTCAACCGGCCGATAATCGTCTCGAGCGACTCCGTGCCGTAAAGCTCGGGTTCTCGGGTACCCAAAAGATTGAGGTTGGGTCCGTTAATGATGGCGATCAGCGCTGTCACACAAGCTCTCCACTGAGCCAACCCGGACGGACGCCCGCATAATCCGCGAAGATGATGGTTTTTCGTTGCCAAAAATGCTCATATCACGGCATTTTGCCTGATTTTGATCTTTTTGTCCACGATAGGGTCTTGTTAAAGCCCGCAATACTGCCTAGGCTCTGAAATCTGCCCCGGATACGACGCGAATTGGTCAGTGGGTTGGATTAGCCAGGAGGGTGGCCAGACTGTGCGGGTTGAGTTGGCCAAGATGCCTTGCAATGACCTCGTTTTTCCGGTTTAAGAGGACAGTGATGGGCAGACCAATCAGGCTGATGTGGAAACGGGCCACGAAAGCTTCCTCATCCTGAGGTACGACGAAGATGGGATAGGCCAATTTTTCCTGGTCCAGAAAACGGTTGACAGGGCGTCGGGCATCGAGTGCGATGCCGACAATTGCCAGATGATGATCATGAATCTCGTGGGAGGTTCGGGCCAGGTGATTGAGGAGGGGGATCTCTTTGCGGCAAGGAGCGCACCAGGGAGCCCAGAAATTGACCAGGGTTTCCGGTGGTGAAGGGTGCTCAGGAAAAAATGAGCCCTCCCGGTTCAGGCTCTTGAGTGCTATGCCCCCAAGGTCAGCAGACGGAGGCTGTTTTAACAGGGATTCCAGCAGTAAGAAGCTGGCAGCGGCAACAAGAACCGTTGGTACTGCGATCCAGAGGAATTGACGAGAACGCAGCGTCATGAGGGTGTCAGCGCAGGGGCGACCGCCAATTCGAGCCAATGCCGATAGTTCGGTTCCAGATCGTGCAAAGCTACAGAAACGATCTCTGGGACGGCATAAGTATGGTGCTTGCGGATCAGGTGCTCGATCGCGGGGTAGCGTTCCGCCTGAGTTTTGACGATCAGCAGGTACTCCATTGAGATTTCTATTGCATCGTTCCAGCGATAAGTGGATTGCACAGGCCCAACCCGGTTCACGCAGGCAGCCAAGCGGGATTCAACCAAGATTCTGGCCAGTGAGTCGGCCTCTGTGGAGTCTGCGACAGTGGTGAAAATAAGAATTGCGCTCACGGCTCGATATGCCCCCGAACCCCAGGTACTCCACCTTTGGTACGATCTATTCCCCAATTGGTAATTGGACTCGACAGTATAGTACCCGTGGTTCGGTTCGCTGTAAGTCAAAATCGAAAATCAAGAACAGGACCATTTTACCCCGGTAACCAGACCGGGGTCGGTTCTTGGCCGTCTTTTCATGTCCTCAAGCGGTCAATGTTCAACATTGACTAAGTCTCCATAGATTTATTCAAGCGTAGACCGGATTTCGAAGGAGAATCTAGGAACTCTCATCCGGGCTTTCCTGGCCCCATGGGCTGGTTGCTGTTTGTGCTCGGGCCAAGATTTGCCGATTGCGCTGCTCATCGGCCTTGCAACAATCCAGTGCCTGCCAGAGGGTGCGTTCCGGACGCAGTTGCCATAATGGAACCTCCGGGTCTTGGTCCCTGAGGCGCTGCTCCCTTTCTGAAGCGGTCAGCGAAAGAAGCCCGATGATATGACTTTGGACGGTCTCGGGGAGAAGTACGCGAGTGGTGTCGGGCGACAGAAGCCAGCACTCAGCCAGCCCGTGAAGTAGGTAACGGTTGATGTCTTGGATCAATCCGAGATAAAGCGATTGTACATCCTTGACCCTGTTTTGAAACATGGAAGCACCTAGATC
>JAKARN010000221.1 GCA_021828425.1 Pseudomonadota bacterium
GCTGGGGTTCGCGTGGGGGAGGAACTCGATCTCCCCCCGTCCGAAGACCTTGGCGTACCGCCGGCGCACCGCGAGGATCCTCTGGATCCACCGCAGGAGGGACTAGTAGAGGCGGACCGCGGCCTCGAGGCTTTTCCCCATATGGCCGGCACGGCGTTCCTCCTCGATCCGTTGGTTGATGGCGTTCCGGATCTCAAGCAGGGTGTCCCACGGATAAGGCGATTGCACCCGGTCGGGGGTGGGCAGCTCGGGAAAGGTGGATAGCATCACTGATTCCGCATGGGTTCCCGGCAACTCCTTCCAGACTTCCTCGGCGGTGAACGGGATGAGGGGGGCCAGCCAGTGAACCAGGCTCAGGGCGGTGGCCTGGAGCGCGTTTTGGGCCGAGCGCCGGGGATGGGAGTCTGCGGGAGTGGTATAGAGACGGTCCTTGACAATGTCGAGGTAGAGGCTCCCCAGGTCGACGGCGCAGAAGTTCAGAAGCTTCTGGTGGATGACATGAAAGGCATAGTGCCGATAGGCCTCTCGGACTTCGTCATCAAGAGCACGCAGTCGAGCGAGGAGCCAGCGATCGATGGCCAGCCAACGCTCGGGTGGCAGGCTTTGATGGGTGGGGTCAAAATCACCCAGGTTGGCCAGGAGAAAACGGAGGGTATTACGGAGTTTCCGGAAGATGCCTGCCATCTGGTCAAGGATCGCATCGGAAACCGCCAGTTCCGAGCGGTAATCATTGCTGGAGACCCAAAGGCGCAACACATCGGCACCGAGTCGGTCGATCACCGTTTGGGGGGAAATCACGTTACCCTGCGATTTCGACATCTTGTGCCCCTGTTCGTCGACGGTGAATCCATGGGTCAGCACCGTACAGTAGGGAGCCTCTTTGCTTAGGGCAACGGAGGTGAGCAGCGAGGACTGAAACCAGCCGCGGTGCTGGTCCGAACCCTCGAGGTAGAGATTGGCGGGCGAGCCCAGTTCGGGGCGCTGGGCGAGGACCGTGCGGTGGGTGAGTCCCGAGTCGAGCCACACATCGACGATATCGCCGAGCCGGTGATAGCCGGGAGGGGGAGGGCGTTCTTCAGGAGCCGACAGTGCCGCCTCGACGCCCATCCGCTCGATGCGTCCGGCCAGCTCCACGAGCCGCTCGGGAGCTTCGGGGTGGAGGGAACCCGAAATGTCATGAACCCAAAGGGCCAGTGGAACGCCCCAGATTCGCTGGCGCGAGATGCACCAGTCCGGCCGGTTGCGGATCATCTGGGCCATGCGCTCCCGGCCCCAGTCGGGAATCCACTCCACGGCATTCACAGCCTCGAGCGCGCGTTCACGGAGGCCGTTCGTGCCGAGCGGGATGAACCACTGGGGGGTGGCCCTGAAGATGACGGGGGTTTTGTGGCGCCAGCAATGGGGGTAACTGTGATTCCAGGCGCTCGCGTGGAGAAGGGTACCGGTTCTCCGCAGTTCCTTGAGAATGGGTTCATCCGCGTCCCGGATCGACAGGCCGGCAAAACGGTCGACCGAGGCATCATAGCGGCCCTGGTCGTCGACACGATTTTCGAGTGGCAAACCGTATCGTTGCCCAATCTCGTAGTCCTCAAGCCCGTGGGCCGGGGCGGTATGGATGGCTCCGGTTCCCACATCATGTTCCACGTGGGTGCCGAGGACCACGGGAACCAGCCGGTCGTCGATGGGATGGCTCAGGCGGATTCCGGCAAACAGCCGTCCCGGCCTTCGCACAGGGGTTCCGATGAGCTCGAGGCCGTAGCGTGCGCACGCCCGCTCGGCAAGACTGTCAAGAAGGACCAGGACTTCCTCCCCGTTCGGACCCGAGACCCGGAGACAGGCATAATCAGCCTCGGGATCAAGACAGACCGCCTGGTTGAGGGGCAGTGTCCAGGGCGTCGTGGTCCAGATCGGGATCGACCACGGGAGAGACCGGATGGCGGGATTATCGTGCAGGGACTCGGGAACCGGATCCGCAAACCGGAAACGGACGTCGATGGCCTTCGAGGTATGGGTCTCGTATTCCACTTCGGCCTCGGCCAGGGCGGATTCGCATTCCAGGCACCAAAGCACTGGTTTGGTGCCGGACGTGAGCTGTCCGCGCTCGATGAGTTCAGCGATTGCGCGAAGCTCGGTGGCCACTGCCACGGCATCCATGGTCCGGTAGGGATGGGCCCAGTCCCCGAGAACTCCGAGGCGCTCGAAATCCCGGCGTTGCAATGCGATCTGTTCCTCGGCGTACCGCCGGCACTCGGCGCGGAAGCGGGCCGGATCCATGTCCCGTTCGGAAGTGCCCAGTTGACGCTCGACCATGAGTTCGATCGGCAGCCCATGGCAGTCCCATCCCGGGACGAAGGGCGCATCAAAACCGAGCAGCGTTTGCGAACGGATGACGATATCCTTGAGGATCTTGTTGACGGCATGGCCGATGTGGATCACCCCATTGGCATAGGGGGGGCCGTCTGCCAGGATGAAACGGGGCCGTCCGGAGGAGACCGCGCGGATTTTTCCGTACAGGCCGGATGCCTGCCATTCCTGGAGCCAGCCGGGTTCCCGGAGGGGCAGGTCGGCCTTCATGGGAAAGCGCGTTTCCGGAAGGTTCAGCGTTTTTCGGTAGTCTCCCACGATCCTCTCTCTAGGATTGCCTGCGTTGGTTCAGGATCGCCCGCGCCTCTTCGGCGTCGCGATCGATGGCTTTTTGGAGGGCGTCCCAGCTGTCGAATGTTCGCTCCGGTCGCAGGAACGCGATGAAATCGACAGCCAGGCGCCGTCCGTACAGGTCGGCCGAGCAGTCGAAGAGGTGGACCTCGAGCAGCTCGCCCCGGTCGTCGAACCCGGGACGGATCCCGATACTTGCCACACCATTGTACGGGAGAGGACCCGCTCCGTATACCCGGACCGCGTAGACGCCGCCCACCGGACAGCGTCTGCGGCGCACGGCCAGATTCGCGGTGGGATAACCCAAGAGGCGGCCTCGCTCGCGGCCGTGCTGGACTCGCCCGATCATCCGGTAGGGGTGACCTAAAAGTTCCGCAGCTTGGTCGAGATCGCCCACGGCAAGCGCCATCCGGATCCGGGTGCTGCTGATCCGCTCGGCATCCGCGATCGCGAGGTCGGTGGCGATGAGTTCACGGCCGGTGGTCGTGAGGATTTGTTCGAGCCTCCTCAAGTCTCCTTCCCGACGATAACCGAAGCGGAAATTCCGCCCGACGACGATACCCGATGCCCGGAGGCCGCGAAGGAGAATGGACTGGATGAAGTCGTCGGCACGGGTCTCGGCCAGGCGCTGGTCGAAACGGAGACAGACGATCCGGTCGATCCCGGCGGACCGGCTTTCCAGCAGCTTTTCACCAAAGGTGGTCAGGCGCGCGGGAGGTTTTTCGGGAACCAGAAACTCGCGGGGCAAGGGTTCGAAGGTGAGCAGCGTGAGTGGCAGACCCCGGGCATGGGCGTATTCGCGGGCCCTCCCGATCAGCCGGCGGTGGCCCTTGTGGAAGCCATCAAAGGAGCCGATCGTGACCACCGACGGTCCCCGGTCCCGTACCGTCCGGTCGATGCGCAGGCCGCCGATGTTCATGCGGGGGTTCGCGCTCCATCCCGGACCGTGTCCAGCATCCGGAGCAGGGTCCGGGGTCCCAGGCCCAGGATCCAGAGCGTGAGGACGTAGAGGACGAAGCCAAGTCCGATCAGGAGTGCCAGATGACCGATGCGGGCCAAGACCGGCCATGCCAGCCATTGTCCCAGGGACGATTCGAGGAGAAGCAGCGGGAGGGACATCACGGCGAGTGCGATGGCGACCC
>JAKARN010000222.1 GCA_021828425.1 Pseudomonadota bacterium
ATCTCATTGCACAACTGCCGATGGTGCCTCTCAATGGCCTGCTCGAGCAGGGTCAGCCGTGACCGGCGGAAGGCCGCTGTGGAGTGACGCCACTCGAGCGCCCGTTGCTTTTGTTCCACCAGCACAGCTTCGGGCTGGAGCGAGTTGGAGTTCCCCCCGGGCTCGCGAGAGACGATTTCATTCATGTTGATGACTCTTTCCCGCCAAAACCCGCCGCGACCCTGTTGAAGCCCGCACAAAAGCATCCGGGCGGGACGGCCGCCGTGGGCAAGCTCTCCGCTCTGCCGGCAGCTCGGATGGGTACGGGAACAGGGGTTTCAAACCTGATCCAAGGTGTTTTCACGCCTCCTCCGCGGGTCGCTCTACCGGGAGATGCCGGACCCCGTAACCGGATCTGCTTCTCCCATTGGCCCTTATGCCGATTCCCGATATAATGACAGAACCTGGTTCAGGGGGCAGGTTCATGCTCACCGCGACACCCAGATCCACAAAAAGTGTGTCTTTCCTCCTGTTCATGGGCATGAGCTTGCTTTTGGGCGGGTGCACTTCGTCGCCACAAATGGTGCGACGTACGCGCGAACTCGCGATCCTCAAAACGGACCGGGCCTTTGCCCTGGCTGCGGTCCGCCACGGACTGCCGTGGGCCTATCATCGGTATTTGCTGCGGGATGCCCTGCTGATCGCCGCTCGGGCCGAGCCCATCCGGGGCCGGCGCCAGATTCTCTTGCAGCTCCCCCAGGGAGTACCCTCGCTTCTCACCTGGTCTCCACACCGTGCCCTGTCTTCGGCAGGGGGGCAGCTCGGGGTCAGTTGGGGGCACTACGAGGTGACGGGGCGTACGGCGAGTGGTCATCCCACGGTTATCTACGGCAGTTATGTCACCCTGTGGAAACGTCAGGCTGGACACTGGCGGGTGGCGCTCGAAATGCAGAACACTGCGCCGGGCCCCGGCTCGTCCGCCTACCCCGGCAAGATCGACCCCTCCCGATTCATCCGTCAGGAATCCTGAGTTTCCGATACCACCGCATCGGCTTTCCGGAACGTGGCCCGGCGCCGGCGTGCGCGAAGCGCATGCACGGCCACGGGAATGACCGAAAGACCTGCAATGGCCAGGATGCCCCAGGGAAGGTTTGCACGCACCACGGGGACGTTCCCGAAATAGTAACCCGCGCCAAACAGCAAGCCAACCCAGAGACCGCCACCCAGCAGCGTGTAGAGTGCAAAACGCGGACGGTTCATCCGTCCGATGCCAGCCACGAAGGGCACAAAAGTGCGGATGATCGGGATGAGACGACCGATCACGATCGTGGAGGCGCCGTAACGCTGGAAGAACTCGTGGGCTTCATGGAGATGGCTCGGGTTAAACCAGCGTGACCGTTCATAGTGGAAGACCTTGGGTCCGGCCCAGACGCCCAGGGCATAGTTCGAGAGGTTGCCGAGAATGGCGCCCGAGAGTAGGGCGAGCAGGGTGGGGGATGCCGACAGGGTTCCTTGGGCAACGAGCGTACCGGCAACCAAGAGCAGGGAGTCTCCGGGCAGAAACGGCAGGATGACGAGTCCGGTCTCGGCAAAAAGAACGAGGAACAGGATCGGGTAGATCCAGGCACGGTAGGTGTGGACCCATTCTCCAAAACGGTGTCCGAGATCAAAAAACGTGAGCAGGACGTGGGGCAACATTTCCCCGCGCTCAGTCCGGCCGGGCGGGTGTGGGCCATCCGCTGTCTGGGATACGAACCACAGTGACTCGGGCCTCGACCGTCTTCGCCTGGTCGGCTCCCGCCCGGACGGTGCAGGCCACGACCACCCGTCGACCATGGTGTTCCAGGATCCTCCCGGTGACCTGAAAGGGCGCCAACGGGGTCGGTTTGAGGAAGTCCACCGTAAGCGAGGCCGTGACGAAACGGGGGTAGGGACGCGGGTTGCGGTCCCGGTCCAGCCGGTCGGCATAGGCGGCTGCGGTCCCGGTTGCATGGCAGTCGATGACCGAGGCCAGAAGGCCTCCGTAGACGTAGCCCGGCAGCGCGGTATGCCAGGGTTCAGGCCGAAACTCGCACACGGACTCGTCGGCCTCTCTCCAGACACTTTTCACGTGATGGCCCCTTTCATTGAGACGGCCACAGCCATAACAGTGGCTCCACTCGTCGGGATAGTGGTCCTGGAAGGGGCGGGTCATGGGAAGGCTCCGGACGGATTCCCCACAGTGTAAGGGATCCCCTCACCGGTAGGGCCGGACGGAAAGCGGCGTCGCCCCGGATTGAGGCTGGCAGTCCCGGGAAAGATCGCCTACACTTTGCGACGACCGGCCGGCTCCAGCCGGCCCTGAGGTGGAGTCTCTCGTGACCCTGAATACGACCGAGGAACTGATCGAAGCGCTGCGCCGTGGCGAGATGGTGATCGTCATGGACGACGAGGATCGGGAGAACGAGGGCGATCTCATGATGGTGGCCAGTCAGGTCACGGCTGACGCGATCAATTTCATGGTGCGGTACGGGCGTGGGCTCGTCTGTTTGCCGATGACGCGAGAACGCTGCGAACGGCTGCGTCTACCCCTCATGGTCCAGGATAACCAGACCCGTTACGGGACCCGGTTTACGGTTTCGATCGAGGCTGCCCGGGGAGTGACGACCGGTATTTCCGCTCACGACCGGGCCCATACGATCCGGATCGCAGTGGCTGAAAGCGCGGGGCCCCAAGACATCGTCCAACCCGGTCACATCTTTCCGATCGTGGCGCAACCGGGTGGTGTCCTGGCCCGTGCGGGACATACCGAGGCCAGTACGGATCTCGCCCGATTGGCAGGATATGAACCTGCAGCGGCCATTGTCGAGATTCTGAATGAGGATGGGAGTGTGGCCCGGCGCCCCGACCTTGAACGTTTTGCACAACGCCATGGACTCAGGATCGGCACGATCGCGGACTTGATTCGTTACCGCATGGCTCGTGAAATGACAGTCTCGCGTGTGCTTGAGAAGGAGGTCGTGACGGAGTTTGGATCCTTCCGCCTTGTGGCTTACGAGGATCATCTGGAACAGACGGTCCATTTTGCGCTCTGCCACGGCGACATCCGGGCTGATGCGCCTATCTTGGTGCGCGTCCATGTCGAGAATTCCCTGACCGATCTGCTTCATCTCACGGGTGCGGGTTTTGGCTGGCCGCTCACTGCTGCACTGCAGCGGATTGCCCGTGAAGATGGCATTCTCATCATTCTGAGACCGGCCCAGGATGCCAGGGACTTGATCCGTCGCCTGGATGACGGACAATCAGGAGAGGAAGCGGATCCCTCGAGCCGGGCCGTCCTGCGCACATACGGCGTGGGGGCCCAGATCCTGCGGGATCTTGGGGTCTGTCGGATGCGGGTGCTGTCGGCACCCAAGATCATGCTCGGACTGTCCGGATTTGGTCTGGAGGTCACCGAATACCTTTCCGGAAACTCCGGAGAAGTCCCCATCAAGGCATGAGGGAGCCACGGGCGCTATACTGACCACGGTTTTTCCGGTTCCCCGGTGATGTCTCGCCACCGCGCGTCTCCTCCACACGTGACCCGTCCGCCCGCCGGGTTCCCGTCGGTCCGGATCGGCATCGTGGCCAGCCGGTTCAATGACGAGATTGTGGAATCGCTTTTGCGGGGTTGTCTCGAAACCTTGGAGATGGCCGCTGTCCCGGAAGAAGGGCGCATCCTGCTCCGGGTACCGGGTGCTTGGGAACTGCCGTGGGCTGTCCAGGCTCTGGCCCGGCGCCATCGTCCCGATGCCGTGATTGCGCTGGGTGCAATCATCCGAGGGGAAACCGATAGA
>JAKARN010000223.1 GCA_021828425.1 Pseudomonadota bacterium
TATTCCATTGCACGCCACTCAGGGAATCGTGAGGCTCGCCGGCCCCCGAGGCGAAGCCAGCCGGAAATTCAGGCGAAAGAGCGGATGGTCCTTGAGCGCCCGTCCGGTCACAACGCGGGATGCGGTGTAGCGGACCCGGGAGAGTGCCTCCTCTCCCCTGGCCGGCGACCAGCGGGCTTCGAGCAGGTAGTGGAGTCCAGACCCAAAGCGGGCTTTCTCCCGCATGGCATCCGAGGGCTTCAGGCGGACAGCCACCGGCAGCCGTTCCACGGGAACCTGCCGCACCCAGAGCGGCGGGCTGTCCTTGTTGTCGGTCCGGACGAGGACAAACAAGGTTCCTCCCCGGATCTTCCCCGCAAGGGCGGGATCACGGCCGATCCGGAATCCGATTGTCCGGGGCTCCCACAAGACCGGCAAGTGCCCTCCCAGCGCGATGATCCGCTCCCCGACCAGACGGGTGAAGGCCTCCGGCAACCCGCCCAGCTCGAGCAGTTGCCGGAACCGGTGGAGGGCGAGGGCCCGATCATGCCCGACCGAGAGAGCCAAAAGCCCGCCGTACCAAAGTGCCTTCGAGTTGTCGGGCCGGAGTTCCAGGACATGGTTGAAGATCGAGTTTTCGGTGGCATCGAGAAGATCGGGATGCTCGAGAACCAGGGATTCCCCGTAACCCGCAAGCGCCGATGCCGATTGCCCTTGACCCGGCAACTTGAGGATCGCGGCATAGGCCGCCGCCGCCTGTGCATAGTGTCCCATCAGGATCTGGGCCCGGGCATAGAGCCGCCAACCCGCGAGATCCGTGGGATGCTTCTTCAGGTGAAGCGCAAAACGATCGATGGCCCGATCCAGGTTGTAACGGCTGGCGGAACGCACACCCAGGATTGCACTTCTCCAGTTGCCCCAGGCGAGAAAAAGCAGCGGGGCGGCAAGCAGGAGAACCAGGAGAAAGGGCCAGGCGGGAGTCCGGGCCCGGCGCAGGACGCCTGTTGCGGTCCGGTTGTGCTCACCGGTCGGGGTCTCGATGTTGCGCAGTGCATCTTTCCGGGCCCCATCCAGTTCGGCCGGGCTGAGATCCCCGCTGGCCACCTCCTCGGCCAGCTCGCGAAGGGCGTGCTGCCTCAGGGACTGCTTGAAGTCCCGGTCCGCCGTTCCGGACACCCGCCGGGCACGCCGGATCGGCCAGGCCACAACCAGGCCGGCCAGGACGGTCATCAGGATGGCCACCAGTAGAAAAGTCATGACGCCGGCGTCCTTTCGTGTTCGCGCTTGTACAACCTGCTTTTCTGGCGAAGGAGCAGCAGGAGAATGGTCATGCCGGCGAACAGGAGGGCGAAGGGCCCGAACCAGAGCATCCAGGTATCGGGCTGCACCGGGGGCTTGTACAGCACGAAATCCCCGTAGCGACGGGTCAGGTAATGCTTGATGGCCGCGTTGCTGGCTCCTGCAAAGAGCAGGCGGCGGACCTCATATCGAAGGTTGGCGGCCAGGGGGGCGGGTGAGTTGGCAATATTCTGGTCCTGGCAGACCAGACAGCGGATTTCCTCGGTCAGGTGCTGGTAGCGCCGCTCCAGGACGGGATTGGCGAGTGGCGGGTGATTTTCGACGGCACGGGCGGTGGGGGCCAGAAGGGGCGGCAGGAGCAGGAAGGTCAGGATGCGGATCCGGTTCATGATACCGACTCATCAAGCCGCAGCCGATGCACGAGCGGAAGAATGGTCCGCCGGGCCACGGACAGGGGAATCGGGCCCACGTATTTGTAACGGATGTGGCCATGAGGTCCCACCACGAAGGTTTCCGGCGTACCGTAGACCCCCCAGTTGATGGTGGCGAGCCCTCTCCGGTCGTAGGCCACCTTCACATAGGGGTTGCCATACTTTTTGAGATAGGCCAGGGCCGGGATGCGGTGGTCCTTGTAATCCAGCCCGAGGATCCGGACTCCATGCCGCTTGAGCCACAAAAGGGTCGGGTGTTCATACTGGCAGGAAACGCACCAGCTCGCCCAGACATTGAGCAGCGTGACATGGTTCCTGAAAACCATTGGGGTCACCTCGCGGTCCGGATGGGCCAGGCGGGGCAGGGTCAAGGGCGGGGCAAGCCTTCCGATCAGGGGAGAGGGAATGATCGAGGGCTGGTGTGACAGGCCCGCCCAAAGCACGACCAAGAGACCAGTCGCCAGGACGAGCGGGATTGCCCCGATCAGGTAGCGGGACCTTTTCTTCAAGAAGATTCCTCCTCCACCGGATCCCGTGGCTTGGGGGCCTCCTCGATCGGCAGGAACGGATGGACCTCGAGGGCAATCCGGTAGCGGCGGTCCGCCAAGGCCAAAAGTCCGCCCAGGGCCATCAACAATCCGCCCAGCCAGACAAAAATGACCATTGGTTCGTAACGGAAACGGAGACTCCATTTTTCCCGGCCCAAGGGGTTGCCGAGCGAGACAAAGAGGTCGTGGAGCCCTCCCCCCACGATGGCGGCGTTGGTGGTGGTGCCCCCGTCCGGGAAGAAGTGCCTTTTTTCCGGATGGACCACCGCGAAGAGGCGGCCCTGATGGAAAATGGAGAAGGTGGCCCGGACCCCGGTCCAGTTGCGTCCCCGAGCCGGTCCGATGGCATCAAAACGGTAGCGGAAACCCGCCATCCGGTAAGACTGGCCTGGCTTCAGGGGCATGTCGCGCCACACCCCGAGGGTCGTGCTCACCGTAATGCCGAGAATGATGACGCCGACACCAAAATGGGCCAGGCTCATGCCGAGCACGCCGCTCGGCAGGCGGACTGGTTCTCCCCGGAAACGAAGCCAGAGCCGTCGGAGCGGCTCGACGAAGGCGGTGAGCAGCACCCAGGATCCGAACAACACACCGAGCCAGGTCATGAGCGGCCAGTGGGAATCAGACGCCAGGAACAGAAGCAGGAGAGCCGCCAGCAGCCACAGAAGCGCTGGAATCCAGAGACGCCGGAAGAGTGCACGCAGTGAACCGCTTTTCCAGCCCAGGTACGGGCCGATCCCGATCAGGACAAACAAGGGGAACATGATCGGGATGAACACGTGGTCGAAATAAGGCGGCCCGACCGACAGGCGGCCCAGTCCAAAAACCTCGATGAACAGGGGGTAGATGGTTCCGATGAACACGGCCGCGGCACCGGTCACGAGCAGGATGTTGTTGCAGAGAATCAGGGTTTCGCGTGAAAGGAACCGGAATCCGCCACCGTCCTCCCAGAGGAGCGGTGCGCGCCAGATATAGACCGCGAGCGCAAGGGCCGACATCACGCCCAAGAGCACGAGGATGAACATTCCGCGCCGGGGATCCATGGCGAAGGCGTGGATGGAGATCAGGACTCCGGACCGGACCAGGAAAGTCCCGAGCAGGCTCAGGGAAAATCCCGCAATGGCCAACAATGCCGTCCAGCTCTTGAAAGCCCCGCGCTTTTCACTCACCGCCAGGGAATGGATCAGGGCCGTGGCAACGAGCCAGGGCATGAAGGACGCGTTCTCGACCGGATCCCAGAACCACCACCCGCCCCATCCCAGCTCGTAGTACGACCAGAAACTGCCGAGGACAATGCCGACCGTGAGAAAGATCCAGGCGGCCAGGGTCCAGGGACGGGTCCAGCGGGCCCACGCCGCATCCATCCGGCCTCCAATCAGGGCCGCGACCGCAAAGGCAAACGCCACGGACAAGCCCACGTAGCCCATGTAGAGCATCGGCGGATGGATGACCAGGAGAGGGTCCTCGAGAATCGGATTCAAGGTGCCGCCATGCAATGCCGGGGGCAGCAGGCGGACAAACGGGT
>JAKARN010000224.1 GCA_021828425.1 Pseudomonadota bacterium
GCCGACTTGCAAACTAAGGGCTTACGGAAGTTCTTCCCGGTTCTCGTCTCTGACCAGCCCGCGTTCTTTGTGCCAGGTTCAATGTAGTTTTCCGGTCAACAGATTCGTAGTAGCTGATTCCACGCGTAAGGGTGAGCGCGGCAGGATGACCTCTGGCGCCGGCGTGACCTCGTCGTCTAAATACCAGATCGTTGGGTCGGGAGCCATTTTTCCTCCTCACCGGGAAGCCATTCTGCCTGTCCCGGTTCAACAAACAGCCCCTCGCTGGTGGGGCGGGGCTCACGCTGTGCGCGATCAGGCCCGACTCAGCGCGTTCTTCGAGACAAACAGGTTCCTGCGGCGGAAAGAAACCGGACTTTCCATGATCAGCAACGGCCGCATCCCATCACTGGAGCAGGCAAACAAGGGCCGGTCCAGAAAATATTCCCGATCAAAAACCCAGTCCGGTGCCGGCAGGCGATCCCGGCAGGCCAGAAACTCTGCCACGGCCGAGAGGGAGGCATCCATCACGCGCGTCCTCCAGGGATCGGAAAGATCTACAGACCCCGGGCGCTCCTGCAAAAAGGACGGACGATCCCCCATGGCCGATGCCGGATAGGCATCCAGAAACCCGCCCATGGCGACAGCGCTGGTTTCGCCCGCCCGAATTCTGTTCGCCACCTCAAAGAGGGAGTTCGGGCGGCTTCTTTTGGCGTTCTCCACTTTTTCCATGTGCCATCTCGTTCATGATCTGCTCCATGCCATAGTAAACCCGGGGCGGAATCCGGTGCTTGGGGTAATAAGACTCCACCAGATCATACAGTTCACTCTTCTTGCCGATGCCCACCTCGGTGATCAGTGATTTGATATCGTCCACATCGTTGTGGCCGTCTGGTTCGTCCATACGCATGGCCATGCATTTCATGGCAAGCAGATAAGATGCCCGAGGCACAAATACCCGCATTCCGCCCTTGTCATGAAGATATTCCCGGTACAGATCGTGATGACCCTGCGGAGAAGCAAAACCTTTTACCGCATCGTTCACCCAGTCCACCGGCCATCCTTTTTCCTCCGCAATTCTTGCCGCTGCCTGGTGAACGTAGTTGGCATCACCCATAACCATGATATCCACACCACGGGTGGTCAGCCTGAATTCCCACCGCAACGCCAGTGCCGAGCCGCCATAGATCGCCAAATCAATGGTCACTCCATCCTCATTGGCCATCTCGCCCAATCTTGCGAGACCCTGCTCGACCTCGGATTTTTCCATGACCTGCTCTTGATGTGCCGGCAGAAAACCGGAACCCCGGGGGAAATATTACTGGAAACAAAGGGAAAAGGACCCTGTTCGGGCACCGCAAGGCTCCAGCACCGGCTTTTGCCGTTCCAGATCGTCTGGGGCAGACTGGATGGGTTTTATAGTAGAGGTTTGGAGAGCACGCGGCCGCCTGGCCGCGGGAGGCAGCATGCTGGTTTCCATCAATCCCTTCGATGGCCGGGAGTGGGCCCGGCATGAGGCCTGGACGGGGGAGGCCCTCGAACGGGCGGTTGCGCAATCCGCGCGGGCCTTTGCGATGTGGTCGTCTGCCACCCTGGACACCCGTCTCCGTCCGGTCGGGGAGCTTGCACTCCGTCTGGGATCAGAACGGGAATCCCTGGCCGCGCTCGCGAGCCGGGAGATGGGCAAACGGCTCGTCGAGGCACTCGCCGAGGTTGACAAGTGCGCCCTGCTCTGCCGGTACCTCACCGAAAAAGCCCCGGCCCTCTGGGCCGACGATCCGGTGGCCACCGAAGCCCGACGGAGTTATGTCTGCTACGACCCCCTGGGCCCGCTCGTCGGTATCATGCCGTGGAATTTCCCGTTCTGGCAGGTGCTGCGTTTTGCCCTGCCGGCGATCGCGGCCGGCAATACGGTCCTCCTCAAGCATGCCCCCAATGTCACATCCGTCTCGCTGGAAATCGACCGCCTGTTCCGCGAGGCCGGTTTCCCGGCAGGCGTCTTTCAGTCACTCCCCATCGAGGTGGAGTGGGTCGAAGGCCTCATCGCGGATCCTCGCATCCGGGGCGTCAGCCTGACGGGCAGTACCCGTGCCGGGCGTGCCGTGGCCGCGCAGGCGGGAGCCCATCTCAAGAAGTGCGTTCTCGAACTCGGGGGTTCCGATCCCTGGATCGTCCTCGCGGATGCCGACGTCGAGGCGGCAGCGGGAGCCGGGGTCACCGCCCGCTTCCAGAACGCAGGCCAGAGCTGCATCGCCGCGAAGCGCTTCCTGGTCCAGGCGGAGGTCTATGACCGCTTTCTGGACGGCTTCCTGGCCCGGGTCGGCGCGCTCGTCCTGGGTGACCCCATGGATCCCCGGACGACCCTCGCCCCCATGGCGCGGGACGATCTGCGATCACAACTGGCAGCCCAGGTGGAGGACGCGCGTCACCGGGGAGCCCGCCTGCTCGCCGGCGGGACCACGCCGTCCCGGCCCGGCTACTTTTATGCCCCGACCGTGATCGAGGGACTGGATTGCACCATGCGGGTCTGGCAAGAGGAGGTTTTCGGTCCGGCCGCCCTCCTGTTCCGCGTGCGGGACGAAGAGGAAGCCCTGGAGTTGGCCGGGGCCACTCCCTACGGGCTCGGCGCGAGTCTCTGGACGGGCGATCTCGACCGCGCCGAAAGGCTGGCCCGCAGGCTCCCCTCCGGCATGTCCTTCGTGAACAGCATGGTGAAAAGCGATCCCCGACTGCCCTTCGGCGGCATCCGGGATTCCGGGGTGGGACGCGAACTCGGGGAGGCGGGACTGCACGAGTTCGTCAATACAAGGACCGTCTGGATTGCCTGAGCCGGGATCAGGGCAGGACCGGCAGGCCTTCTGCCCATTCGCGGATCCGGTGCCAGACCTCTCCTTCCCCAGCGATCATCCACGGCGGGAATTCAACGAGACCGAGCCCCTGTGAGCCGGCCTGGATGTAGAGCTGGGTATCCTTGACGAAGGTGATGAACGGGATGCCCAGTTGATCCAGGAATTTGCGGAGCTGGTCCAGGGAGCGGGTGCCACTGCGGACCCGGTTGCCGATGATGCCGATCCGCTCGCGCGGATAGTTCATCAAGAGGAGATCGCCAATGATCCGCGGGGCAACCTCGATATCGATCGCCGAGGGGAGGATGGGCATGAGCAAACCCTGGGCGTCGCGGAGGATGTCGACGATCCGTTCCCGGGGAACCCCCGCGGGGCTGTCCACGAGGAGGATCTCCGCGTCCGGATACTGGTGAAACTGCCAGCTGCGGGTGACGTGCTGGTTGAGATGGGCTCCATTGATCCCGTAGATCGGGACCTGCGCTTCCGGCCGCTTGCGGAGCCAGGCCAGCGAGGAACCCTGGGGATCGAGGTCGAGCAGGCAGACCCGCCTTCCGTCCCTGGCGAGGCAGACAGCCAGGTTGGTGGCCACGGTGGTCTTGCCGGATCCACCCTTCGGATTGAGCACCACGATCTTCTTCATGCGGTCAGCATCTGTCAAACCAAATCCGAAACGCTCCCTTGGATAGGGTGGATTGACCGATCCCCGAGCGTAGCACCCGGTCGGATGTGGAGGTCAAGCATATCAGACGGCCTACTGGGTGAACACGGCTGGCGGAACTGACCGGAAAATCCGGATCGATCGCCTGGGCCTCGTTGCCCTTTGCCTCCCGAAACAACAGGAGGACCAAGGCGACAGGGGGCTTCTCCATTCAAAAACAAAAGGGTCAAAAAGCCAAGCAGTACCCCGGGCCCCAGTACCTCCAGGAGAATCACGAGCCGGAGGGACG
>JAKARN010000225.1 GCA_021828425.1 Pseudomonadota bacterium
CGATCTCGCTGATCCGCGTGAGCAGATGAAGGAGATCGGGGAGCACGCTGGTTTCGGCCGGATGGTGGGGATGACGCTTGCGCCATTGAGCCAGAGCCTGTGGGAAAAGGGCTGGGTTTTGCCATGCCGAGCGGTATAGGTCGGCAAGCTCGATCCAGCCTCGGGCGATCGGATGGGCCTTCGGGGGAAGAGCCAGCGGATGGGTACTCTGGAGAGCGGCCCGGGCCAGTGCTTTCCAAAGCAGTCGCTGGTTGGTGAGTCGGTCGTGAGCCCGGGACAGCAGGCGGGCACGGGCGTCGAATACCCGGGTACCCCGTTGTACTGCTCCATTCGCGAACCAGACCTGTCCTCTCAGTGCGAGAAAGGTCGGGGCCAGGTTCGAGGGGGGGCGGGGTGCCGACAACATCAGGGCTTGAGCCCGAGTGGATCGTTTTTTGGCCAGCAGATCATGGAGCCGGGAGTCCAGGGCTGCGAAGAGGAAGGATGGGCCGACACGCCGGGCCGCGGATCCTCGTAGAAGACGGTGAGCCTCGCGGATCCGACCGGCCGTCAAGGCATCCTCGGTGGCCCGGATCAAAGACCGGCCCCCGGCACGACTGGTCGGTTCGAGGCGGACGAGTGCCATTCGCTCCCGTACCGCCTCCTGCCAGTGATGATTTGTTTCCGCGAGGCGCGCCGCCGTTCGTAGGGATTGGGCCGCTGGCGGTGGGGAGGGGAGAGTCGCGCAACCCGTGATGGCCAGTATGCCAATGAGGGGAACCAGAATGCGGGATCGCGAGGACATTGGCGTAAAATCACCCCCGGTACACAGGCTGGTGTTCCATTGTCGCAGTTTCTTCACCGATTGTCTCAAGGGACTGAACCTGGAGAGTTGGCCGTTGTGGCGACCCCGATTGGCCATCTGGATGATCTCAGTCCACGTGGCCTCGAGGCTCTCCGGGCCTCGAACCGGATTGTGGCCGAGGATACCCGACGCACCCGCAAGCTTATGGCCCATTTCGATCTCCATGTGCCGCTTGTCTCCTGTCATGCTCACAACGAAAGGGAGCGCATTCCCTTTTTGATCGAGTGCCTGAAACGGGGCGAGAGGCTGGCTTTGGTTTCGGATGCAGGAACACCGCTCTTGAGCGATCCGGGTTGCTGGCTCGTTGCGGCCGCACACGAGGCCGGCTTTCGAGTCACACCGGTACCGGGGCCGTCTGCCGCCCTGGCTGCCCTGTCGGTGGCGGGATTCCCAGCCTCCCGGTTCCATTTTGAAGGCTTTCTTCCGCCACGGGGCTCTGCCCGTGTGGCCCGCCTCCGTGCACTTGCCAAAATCGGCATCCCTCTGGTTTTCTTCGATTCTCCTGTGCGTCTCGTGCGTCTTGTTGACGAGCTGGCCGAAATCTTCGGCCCAGACCGGAAAGCACTCCTTGCACGTGAGATGACCAAGCAGCATGAAGCGCTCCACCGGGCCTCGCTGTCCGAACTCAAAACGTTCCTCGCCTTGCAGAACGGGGCGGTCCGAGGCGAGATCGTTGTGGTGGTGGAGGCAGCGGCGGGGGTGATGGACGATGAAACCACTGAGCTGCCTGATGTGCGGCTGGATCGCGTGCTCCGGTTACTTCTGGATTCGCTTTCTCCATCGCGTGCGGCCACGGTGGCATCAACCCTCTTGAACCTCCCCCGTTCTGTGGCTTACCGGCGGGTCCTCGAACTCAGGGGCAAGGCACCCTCCCGCCCTGATGGCTGAGGGAACTTGCTTCCCGTCAGCGGCGTCTCGTTTTTTTGGCCTTGGAGGGACTTTTCTTTGCGGCCGGGATATTCCGCGACGTCGATTTCCTCGTGGCAGAGGTCCGGTTGGCGGCTCGGGCAACGGCAGGCGGCTTGGATTGACGGGTCGGTGTGGTGCCTTTCCGGGTGCGGGGGGTTGCTCTCCGTTGCCGGCGTTCGTTGATGGCCCGTTTGATCTGCCGGAAGATGGCCGGAATTGCTCCGTCCGCGTTAATTTCGGCGAGGAATCCGCGCGTCCGGTAGAAACTGACGAGCGGTTCGGTTTGTGCCTCGTAGACGCGGAGCCGGTTGATGATGGTCTCTTCGTTATCATCACTGCGGTGACGCAAGAGTGTGCCGCAGTTGTCGCATTGGTCGTCGAAACGGGGGGGGGAGGTGTAGCGGTTGTAAACCGCTCCACACTGGGGGCAAGTCAGACGTCCGGACAGGCGCTGGATCAGGTACTCGGAATCCACCCGGAACAGGATGGTGACCGTGAGAGGCCGGTTTAGGGTCTCGAGAAGCTTCTCCAATGCCTGGGCCTGTTCCAGATTCCTCGGAAAGCCGTCAAGCAGGAATCCGGACCGGGTATCGGGTTGAGCCAGCCGGTCGCGGATGATACCCATCACAATGGTGTCGGAGACGAGCAAGCCCTGATCCATGGCCGCCTGGGCCTCGAGCCCCAAGGGCAGTCTGCTTTGAACTGCCTGGCGAAGCAGTTCGCCAGTTGAGATCTGGGGAATCCCGTAGTGCTGGGACAAGAGACGAGCCTGGGTTCCCTTCCCGGAACCGGGGGCGCCGATCAAGACGATTTGGACGGGTGACTGCATGGATAGACCCGGATCAAGGGAGGAGGTTGGCCGGTTTCAAGTTGCCGCGCTAAACTACCGCGTGCGGTGCGCGGCGTCAACCGGAGGCATCTTGATCGTGATTCGGGTACCAATCTTCCGCAGCTCGGGGATAGGAGCGTCATGAAGAAAAAATCCTTGCCAGCAAACATCTTGTATGCCCAGTCCGGAGGGGTGACGTCGGTCATCAATGCAACGGCTTGGGCATTGATTGATGAGGCGCGGAGAAAAAGAGGATCCGTTGGCGACGTTTACGTCGGATCGGATGGGATCGTGGGCGTTCTCGAGGAGAATCTCGTTGATGTGAAAAGAATTCCTGAATCCCTGCTTGCGCGACTCCCCTATACTCCGGCCGGTGCCTTCGGCTCGTGCCGTTTCAAACTGGGTACTCCCGAGAAGAATCCCGGCCAATATGAGAGGCTTTTCGCCGTTTTCGTCGCCCACCAGGTCGGTTATTTCTTCTACAACGGGGGCGGTGATTCACAGGATACGGCTCGCAAGATCGCCGAATATTGCAAAGGCCGGGGTCACCCAGTCCGGGTTTTGGGATTGCCCAAGACGATCGACAACGACCTCTACGGAACGGATTTTTCGCCTGGATACGGTTCGGTTGCCAAGTACATCGCGGTTTCCACATTTGAGGCCGCGCTGGACGTCGCTTCCATGTCTCGGACCTCCACCCGGGTTTTCATCCTCGAGGTCATGGGTCGGCACAGCGGCTGGATCGCCGCTGCCTCGGCCCTCGCGCAGAAGCGGGCTGGAGATCCTCCCCACCTCATCCTGTTTCCGGAGCGACCGTTCGATGCCGAGGACTTCCTGGCCCGGGTACGTGAAACGGTCGAATCCCGCGGGTTCTGCGTCATTGTCGCCTCCGAGGGGATTCGCGACCGGGAGGGGCGGTTTATCAGCGAGAGTGGGGGAAAGGATGCCTTTGGCCATGCACAGCTCGGCGGGGTGGCGCCGATGCTGGCCCAGCTGGTTGGAACGCGTCTCGGATACAAGTACCACTGGGCCGTATCCGACTACCTGCAACGTGCTGCCCGGCACCTGGCTTCCCGGACCGATTGGGAGGCGGCTCTGGCGGTGGGTCGGGCGGCGGTTCGCAAGGCTCTGACCGGTTCGGATGGCGTCATGTTGACCCTCCTGCGCGGAGCCGGTTCAGA